>JASLCK010000342.1 GCA_030151865.1 Rhodospirillaceae bacterium
GCGGCGCTCATCATGGTCAGGCTGTCGCCCAACGGCATCATCGAACTGATGGCGGCGGCGGAAAACAGCGTCACCAGGGCGATCATGGCAAAGCCCTGGGCCGGGGCGAACAGGGCGGTGGCGATGGTGCCGGTGACGGCCAGAACCAGCAGCGGGCGGCGGCGTTCACCGCGCCGGTCCACCACATGGCCGATCAGCGGATTGGTGCAAACCTTGACGCCATAGGCGGCGGCCAGGATTTGCCCGATCTCGGCGGCATCCAATCCTTTCGAGGACAGGTAAAGCGGCCAGAACGGCATCTGCACCCCGATGATGGAAAACAGCGAGGCATAGAACAACGACAACCGGACGCCAAGATTGGGCTGCATGATCGATCAGGCCGTTTGTGCCGCTGTACAGGCGGCGATCCAGGCTTGCCCGAGACTGAGGCCGGGATCGCCCGGCGAGACTGCCTGTGGAGCCAACACCGTCAGCCCCCGTTTGCTCAGGGCTTCGGTCAGGCCAGCCTTCAGCACCTTGTTGAAGAAACAGCCGCCGCCCAGGCCGATATGACGCACGGCGGCGCGTTCGGCGGCTTGGGCGGCCCAGTCGGTCATGGCGGCGATCAGGGTACCGTGGAACAGGTCGGCCCCGTCCGCCTGATTATCGATACTGGACAGGGCGTCCAGCAGCGGCAGGCAATCGAGTACGCCGTCGCCATCGATGGTCCAGCCGCCCGTCAGAACGCGGGGGCGGGACACCAGGGCTTCCAGGGCTATCGGGGCCTGACCTTCAAAGGTGCTGACGGGGTAAAGGTTCAACAGCCCACAGGCTGCGTCGAACAGCCGCCCGGCGCTTGATGTCGGTGGGCAATTGACACCGCGCCCGATCACCCGCCCCAGCATGGCCGCCGCAGGCTGAGCGGCGAAACGGTGGGCGATGTCCTCGCCCCGGTTCAGGCGATGCAGCACGGCGGCGGCCATGCGCCAGGGCTCGCGCGCCGCAATGTCTCCACCCGGTTGGGCCAGCAGAGCCAGATGGCCGACCCGGCGGTACTCAGGCCCGTTCACCCACAGCAGTTCTCCGCCCCAGGATTGGTTGCCTGGCCCCAGGCCGAACCCGTCCAGCGACAGGCCAATGATCGGACCGCAATGACCATGCTCGGCGGCGACGGCGGCGATATGGGCGTGATGGTGTTGAACCGCCAGGGATGGCGCGTCCTGCCCCCTGGCCCAGCGGGTGGAATAGAAGTCGGGGTGCAGATCATGGGCGATCAGCCGGGGCGACAGGTCCAGATCGGCGATCACCTGTCGGGCGGCATCCTCGAACCCGCGAATGGCTTCGGCGCTGTCCAGATTGCCGATGGCGGTGGTGATGTGGGCTTGGTTGTTCTTGACGGCGCACAGGGTGTTTTTCAAGAACGCGCCGACAGCAAGAACGTCCGGCCAGTCCCCGCCTGCCGCCGGGACGGGCAAGGGCAGGGTGGTTTCGATCACAGGGCGGGCGGCGTCGCTGGTCATGGTGGGGCGCTTTCCCAAAGAAAAAGGCGGCGCCCACCGGATGGAGGACGCCGCCTTGGCCGTTCGGTCTTATTCCGCCGCAGCGGTCGGGGCCATTGGCGTATTGCCGTCTTGCTTGGCTTTCTTCGCCTGTGCCTTGGCGATGATGCGCCGCATCATGTTTTCCGTCGGCAGGGCGGAAATCATCGCGGTGACCAGCGCCGCCAGATAGGGGATCGACTGCACGGTCAGAACCAGGGCCCAGATGCGGGCATCCAGATCGTTCCACCCCTTGGCGATCAGGATGGCGGCGGCGCAAATCCACTGCGACAGCATCAGCGCGGTCTCTTCCGACGCCATCATGAAGCCCGCCGTCCAAGCCGCCTTGTCCTCGCACTTAGGCGTGCGCAGGAAGGGAATGGACTTGGTCAGCACACCCTGCCACATCGCCTTGCCGATGTAATAGGTCAGCCCCATCCCGGCGATGGCCGAGCCGATACGTTGACGCCAGTTGCACTTGACCCGGGTGGAATACAAGAACAGGTGGTGGATCAGCTTGGCGACGAACACGCCGACGGTGGGCATCACGAAGATGGTCAGCGGGAAGTCGAAGGTGCGCGGCCAGAATACCAGACCGATGGTCCAGAACACCGACAGCACCGTGAACAAAAGATAGAAGGCGTCGGCAAACCAGGGCAGCCAGCCGGTGACGAAGTGGTACTTCTGGCTGGCGGTCAGGCCGGTATCGCGGAACGGCATCAGCGAACGCCAATGCCCCTTCAGGATCTGGCAGGCGCCATAAGCCCAGCGGAAACGCTGTTTCTTATAGGCGGTGAAGTTGTCGGGGGTCAGGCCATGGCCGAAGCGGTGCGGCAGATAAACCGACTCGTAGCCGTTTTCCAGCAGGCGCAGACCCAACTCGGCGTCTTCGCAGATGGTCCACAGCGCCCACTTGCCGGTTTCCTCCAGCGCCTTGCGGCGGATCAGCGTCATGGTGCCGTGCTGGATGATGGCGTTGTCTTCGTTGCGGGCCACCATGCCGATGTCGAAGAACCCGGCATATTCCCAGTTGATGAATTCCTTGAACAGGTCGAGTTCCCATTCGCGGTGATCCTGTGGGGCCTGCACCCAACCCACCTTGGGGTTTTCAAAGTGCGGCACCAGAATCTTCAGCCAATCAGGTTCGACGATATAGTCGCTGTCGATGACGCCGACGATTTCCGCATCCTCGGCCGTTTGGGTCAGGCCAAAGTTCAGCGCGCCCGACTTGGCGCCATGCCATTTGCCTAGGTGATAGAACTTAAAGCGGTCCCCCAGCTTGATGCAGTGTTCCAGCACCGGCTTCCAGACTTCCGGGTCGCGGGTGTTGTTGTCCAGCACCAGCACTTCGAAATTGGGGTAATCCAGCGCCGCCAAGCTGTCCAAGGTCAGCTTCAGCATGTCCGGCGGTTCGTTATAGCAGGGCAGATGCAGCGACACCTTGGGGAAGCGCGTCGGCTTGGGCGCGTTTTCCGGGGTGAATTCGCGGCGATGCTGGCGCGCCCAGGTCAGTTCGGTCAGTTCGTAGCCTGCGATCAGGACCACGATCAGCAGCACCAACTGGGCGGGCATCAGGAACGAATACATCAGTTCGGTGGACGGCGCGAAGTCGCGGATCACCGGGACCGAGCCGGTCCACACCATCAGCGAGGCGGCGAACTGCAACAGCACGGCATAGAAGATTTTGCCCCGCGTGCGCAGATGGTGCCAACTGGACAGGAACCAGATCACCGGCAGCAGCGCCACCAAGGTGGCGGTGATGGCCGGTCCAGGCCATCACCA
>JASLCK010000356.1 GCA_030151865.1 Rhodospirillaceae bacterium
CGATGCGCCGCGCCGCATCCGACAGTCCGCGCACGGTTTCGTTGGTGGCTTGGGCCTGATGCACCGCTTCGTCGGTGGTGGCAGCGGCTTCCGAAACCCGGCGTGAGATTTCCTGAATGCTGTGGCTCAGTTCCTCGGCGGCGGCGGCGACGGTTTGGACATTGCTGCTGGCCTGTTCCGACGCGGCTGCGACCACGGTGGATTGTTCGGTGGTAGTGGCCGAAGCCTGGGTCAGGGTGTGGGTTTCGCCGCGCAGACCGTTGACGGCCTGGGTGACGTCGCCGACTACGGCATCGATGGCGCCGATAAAGCCCGATGTGACCTCTTCGATATGCAGGCGGTGCTGTTCACGTTGGCGAACGGCTTCGGCTTCCTTGTGGGCGCTTTCGTCGGCGGCGATGGCGCGGTCGCGCAGGATCAACACAGCCTTGCCCATCTTGCCCATTTCGTCGGTGCGTTCGGCATAGGGAACGTCAAATTGGCGTTCGCCATCGGCAAAACGTCCGATCACCGTGGTCAGGGCGCCGATCGGCTGAATGACACGGTTGCGGACACCGCGGGCGATAAAAATAACCGCCAGCACCGCCACACCCAACAGCGCCGCCAGGGTTATCAGACCGTGTTCGGCGGTTTGAATTTCCTCGTCGGCGATCTCGCGGGCGGCATCGATAGCGGCGTCGCGGATGGTCATGATGGATTGCAGGGCAGGCGCGCTGTGGCGTCGCCATTCCACCGGATCAATGTCGTATTCGCCATCGGTGAAGCCGTGCTTTTCGAAACGCTCCGACAGCATCTTGTAGACCTGAATATAGTCCTGATCGACTTTGGCGATGGCGTTCTTGACGCCGACAGGGGTGCTGGAAACGGCGGCAATCCCTGTCAGGTTGGTCCAGTTCAGGCTGACTTGGCCGTACAGGCGGTCAATCTGGCGAATTTGGGCCTGTGTTACCGGCTTGTGGTCGATCAGTGCCGCCAGATAGGTGGCCGACAGTCGCCCGGCGGCGTCACGCATGGCCCAGGCGGTTTGCGCCAGGGATGCGGCATTGGCGACCTGGGCGTCCTTGGCCGACAGCGCTCGGCCCAATTGGCTGGTCAGCGTGTTCATCTTCCCCAAAATCTCGAACATGCCGGCGTTGTATTTTTCACGGAAAGCCAAGACGTTTTTCGGATCGCTGCCGATGGTGGCGTCGGCCTGTTTGCGCCAAGCCTGGATGTCGCTGCGGAACTTGCCCATGGCCGCAGCGGTATCCTTGGCTTCCCCCACCGAGGCCCGATCGGTCAGGGCTTGCATGGCGGCAAAGGCTTCATCCAGCTTCTGGCGCGATTCGCCCATGCCCTTGACCGCTGCCGGGTCGCCGTCAATGGCGACGCCGGAGGCGCCGCGCTCGGCGGCCTGGGTCGAGGAGACTGCGGTCGAGGCCCCTAAAAGCTCGGCCAATTGTTTGGCGTCTTGGGCTGCGGTGTAATCGCTCCAATGATTGCGGAACAAAAGGACGGCGATCAACAGCATGATGCCGCCAATGGCGGCCATGGCCGCTGTTAAAAAATTCTTAATAGACATCTTAAACCCCCAGCACATTCTATGCGTATATTATGTATACACTATGTCGTATGCATTTCGTCCTGGGAATGATTTCCAAGGTATGAGATTCCTCAGGTGGAGGAAACGGGCGAAGGCAAGAAACCGTTGACAGCGTTGGTATTGGCTCCTAGCTATCGTTCTCCTCCATCAGAAGGATGTCGGGAATGAACGAGAGCGGAATCGCCGCCACCGCAGAATGGCCGGGTCAGCGTCTGGTGTTGGGACCGGATGCACCGTTGCGTCTGGATTGCGGCGTCGAATTGTCGCCGGTGACCATCGCCTATCAGACCTATGGCCGTCTGAATGCCGACAAATCCAACGCCATCCTGATTTGCCATGCTTTGACCGGCGATCATTATGTGGCCGAACCCAATCCCGTGACCGGCAAACCCGGCTGGTGGGATGATCTGGTGGGGCCGGGGCGCATTCTCGATACCGACCGGTACTTCCTGATCTGCTCGAACGTGTTGGGCGGCTGTATGGGCACCACTGGCCCCGCCGACATCAATCCCGCGACCGGCGAGCCCTGGTGTCTGGATTTTCCGGTCATCACCATTTCCGATATGGTCCGCGCTCAGGTCCGGTTGATTGATCATCTGGGCATCGACCAGTTGTTTTCCGTCATTGGCGGGTCGATGGGCGGCATGCAGGCGTTGGAATGGGCGGCGCGCTATCCGCACCGGGTCTTCTCGGCAGTGCCGATTGCCACGGCGGCCCGTCACTCCGCCCAGAACATCGCTTTTAACGAGGTGGGGCGCCAAGCCATCCTGAGCGATCCCGATTTCAACGAAGGGCGTTATCCGCTGTTGGGCACCAAGCCCCGGCGTGGTCTGGGCGTGGCCCGCATGGCCGCCCACATCACCTATCTGTCGGAAGCGGCGCTGCACCGCAAATTTGGGCGCAACCTGCAAAACCGCGATCATATCGCCTATGGCTTCGATGCCGAATTCAAGGTGGAAAGCTATCTGCGCCACCAGGGCAACGCTTTTGTCGAACGCTTCGACGCCAATTCCTATCTCTACATCACCCGCGCCATGGATTATTTCGATCTGGGTGCTGATCATGGCGGTCAGTTGGCCAATGCCTTTCGCGGCACCAAGGTGCGGTTCTGCCTGATTTCCTTCACCAGCGACTGGCTGTTCCCCACCAGCGAAAGCCGGGCCGTGGTTCATGCCCTGAACGCGGTGGCGGCCAATGTCAGTTTCGTCGAAGTGGACTCCGACAAGGGGCACGACGCCTTTTTGTTGGACGAGCCCGAATTTCACGCCACCCTGTCCGGGTTCCTGGAAGGGGCGGCTGAACATCGCGGCCTGCCGCGCAAGGGCGTAGTCAAGGAAACCCTGTGATGCTGCCAACCAACGCCCGTTCTATCCGCGTCGATCTGCAACTGATCGCCGATATGGTCGAACCCAATACCCGCCTGCTGGATGTTGGCTGCGGCGAAGGGGTCTTGCTGGATTATCTGAACCGCTTCAAGCAGGTGGACGGGCGCGGCATCGAACTGTCGATGGCGGGCGTGCGCGCCGCTGTCGGTCAAGGCTTGTCGGTGATCCAGGGCGATGCCGACACCGACTTGAAGGATTATCCGTCGGGCGCGTTTGATTACGTGGTGCTCAGCCAGACCCTGCAGGCCACCCGCGATCCCAAGGGCGTGTTGCAGCATATGCTGCGCATCGGCCGTCACGCGGTGGTGTCGTTCCCCAATTTCGGCCATTGGCGGGTGCGTCTGGCCCTGCTGCTGTCGGGGCGTATGCCGGTGACGGAAACCCTGACCTATCAATGGTACGACACCCCCAATATTCACTTTTGCACCATCCGCGATTTTCTGGCGCTGTGCGACGAGTTGGGGATCATCGTTGAACGGGCGGTGTCCTTGGATAGCCGCGGTTTGACCCGATACGACGCGGGCGGGCGGCTGGCCAACTGGCTGGGCGAACAGGCGGTGTTTCTGCTGCGCAAAAGCTGAGTGACGTTGTGAGAGTGATGGAAAAGGGAGGGGCAGCGATGACCCCTCCCTTTGTTTATGCGGTCTAACGGTTGTCGGGTTGGGACCGCACGGCGGCCAGTCCGGCCTGATTGATGCGGTATGGCTCGCCGTTATGTGACGCGATCAGATGCCTGCGCCGCAATTTCTGAAAGATTGCCAGGGTGCAATCGGTCAGGACATGGCCGTCGCGGGTGATGCAGCGAATCGTGGAGATATGGCCGTCTTCGGTGCGGGTATGGCGGATGCAGCCGCCTTGAGCCAGGACGTGCAGCGTCCTTTGCTCGTACTTGGAGATGTTCATTTTGAACCTGTGCAGCAGACAAGACAAAAGAACGGCTCGGGACTGATCCCGACCGTTTCTGCTCTTGCATCGATAACCAACACAGACCGCCGGGGCGGGGTTGGTTATCGGATGGCTGCAATCTCCAACATACACTTCTCTGGTTAGAGCCGATTCCGATCAATCGGGATCGGCTCTGGTTTTGTGTCAAACGGCCCGTTCCGGGCCCGCTC
>JASLCK010000282.1 GCA_030151865.1 Rhodospirillaceae bacterium
CGATATTGGCCCGATAGATCGGCATGGCCTGGGGCGGCAGTTCGTTATCCAAGGGAAAATGCCCCGACAGACCGTGCTGGGCGCACAGCCGTTTCTTTTCCGCCCCAACCGCCAGGGCGTCCTGCAAGAAAACATCCGGTCCGGCCAGATACGCCCGCTTCATGCCACTTCCCCTCTCATGGGGTCGCCATCGCATTGCGCCCCGCCACCAGACGGCGATAACTCAAAGCCTCGCCGATATCCAGCCTGCTGACGCCATCGCGCCCCGCCAGATCGGCCAGGGTGCGGGCTACCCGCAACACCCGGTGATAACCACGCGCCGACAGACGCATTTTCTCCGCAGCCTCGGTCAACAGGGCGCGGCCAGCAGCATCAGGGGCGGCGACCTGTTCCAGCAACTCACCATCCACCTCGGCATTGCAGCGCAAGGTTCGTCCAGGAGCCAGACGTTCATACCGTTCGGTTTGCAGGGCGCGCGCCACCGCCACCCGCGCCGCCACTTCGGCCGAACCTTCGGCAGGCGGTGGCAGGGACAGGTCCAAGGGATTAACGGCGGGGACGTCCACATGCAGATCAATGCGGTCGAACAACGGGCCGGAAATCCGCGACTGATAATCGACGGCGCATTTGGGGGCGCGGTTGCAGGCAAGGGCGGCATCCCCCAGATAGCCGCATTTGCACGGGTTCATCGCCGCGACCAGTTGGATACGGGCGGGATAGGCCACATGGGCATTAGCGCGGGCCACCATGGCACGCCCGGATTCCAATGGCTGACGCAACGCTTCCAGCACGCCGCGCTGGAATTCCGGCAATTCGTCGAGAAACAACACCCCATTATGGGCCAGCGACACCTCGCCCGGCTTAGCCCGCAGACCACCGCCCACCAGCGCCGCCATGGACGCCGAATGATGCGGATCGCGAAAGGGACGGCTGCGTAACAAACGCCCCTGATCAAGGATGCCCGCGACGCTGTGCACCATGCTGACTTCCAGTGCCTCGACCGGAGACAGGGGCGGCAACAAGCCAGGCAGGCGGGCCGCCAGCATGGATTTTCCCGAACCGGGTGGGCCAACCATCAGCAGATTATGGCCACCCGCCGCAGCCACCTCCAATGCCCGCTTGGCAGATTCCTGGCCCTTGATGTCGCGAAGATCAAGATGGCGTTCCTGTTCTTCGGCCAACATCGGCGTTGGGCGCGACAACACTTGGGTGCCCTTAAAATGATTGATCAGCGATAGCAGAGTCGCCGGGGCCAGAACATCCAGATCGCCCGCCCAGGCCGCTTCCGACCCTTGCGCCGCCGGGCAGATCAGTCCCCGATCGGACGCACTGGCCGTCATCGCCGCCGACAACACCCCAGCCACTGGGGCAATCGATCCATCCAGCCCCAATTCCCCCAAGGCGATATAGCCTTCGACACTGTCAGGCTGAACAATTCCCATGGCCGTCAACAGTCCCAAGGCGATGGGCAGATCGAAATGGCTGCCTTCCTTCAACA
This sequence comes from Rhodospirillaceae bacterium, assembly GCA_030151865.1. Classification (GTDB taxonomy): domain Bacteria; phylum Pseudomonadota; class Alphaproteobacteria; order Rhodospirillales; family Magnetospirillaceae; genus JASLCK01. The sequence goes on from JASLCK010000282.1 coordinate 1,499, forward strand.
GATCAGCGGGGGCCAGATTGACGGTGATCCGCTTGGGCGGCAAAGCCAGCCCCAAGGCATTGAAAGCGGCGCGCACCCGCTCACGGCTCTCGCCCACCGCCTTATCGGGTAGACCGACGATGGTGAAAGCAGGCAGACCGGCAGCGACTTGAACCTGGACGTCGATATCCAGGCACTCGATCCCGGAAAACGCAACGGTGGGGGCGTGGGTGGTCATGGGCGACGACGCAGATTTGCCAATTCAGAGCCAGGATAAACGGATATATCCGGATCGGAAGTAGAGGCAATATCAATGATATGATTTAAAGAATAAATATTCCATACCCTATAATCATTATCATCATGAAAGCCCCTCTCAAACCATATACCCTTTCTAAGAAAATCTTGAAAGTACGATATTTCAGCAATAGAAATGTGGCCAGATTCATATTTTTCATAATCATTTGAAATAATATGCGATTCATTTCTAACACAATAAGAAATATATTCATCCCAGTTTACGGTGAATAATCGGCTCCTATCTCCGCAGACAATTCTTCCGCTACACCCTGGCACAGGCATTTCCTCTGGCTTTGCGGGTTCCACATAGGCTTCGCCCAAAATTAATCGCAATCCGTTTTCCCGAGGCTCACAAATATCCAATAAAAACAGATATCTAGACGTATTTATATCTTCTATAGAAGAATTCCCCATAACCGGTCTCCACATCCACAATTGTTCAGATCTTAAATTTTAATTTAATGAGATTAACTCCTGTTTAGCCCCCATGAAAGCAAAGGTGGTTTCAAAAACACAAACACCCGCCAAACTATACCCCAGCACTTTCCCCTTGCACAGTGCCGCCCCGTTCGCCATCATCCGCGCCAGACATCAAGAGTTGGGCTGACGCCCAACACCAACCTGCCTACCCGGGCAAGGTGGTGCTTTCCTCAGGGAAAGGATGTGGCCGACCGGCAATCAAACGGGACAGCCCATTGCGTCAGCCCTCCTCGTTACGACGGAGGGTTTTTTCATGCGTGAGGATTTTTCGGCCAATCCCGATCTGACCCTGATCCTGGGGCCGGATGACGAAGCGCATTTCCTGGGATTGTCGGCTCAAAAAGGGCAGGGCGCGTTCTATGCCGTCGTGCATCGCAGCCATGGGGCCTGGACCCATGTCTATCGCATCGCCCATGCCCGCACCCCCGGCAAGCTGGTGGTGCATCTGGCCCATGTCTTTGAAGGTGAGTGTCTTGAGGCCGCCCAAGCCTGGGCGGCCGAAAAGATCGTCAGAAAGTAAAGGCACGGTCTAAAAACCCTGCCCTTTGCCGTCTTGTTTCAACTAACCCCGAACACCCAGCCTTTGGCCAAGGCCATCCAGATCGGGCCCAGAAAGACCAACGCGGTCGGCCAGATCAGCTTGCGCGCCAGGGGCGAGCTTTTCAGCTTGAACAAAAGTCCAGCCAACCAAAGATATTCGACGGCAGGAATAGTTTTAATCAGCGGATCAGGATCGCGCAGGAAAAACATCGCAAAATAAATGTTGAACAGCCCCACGAACACCAGCAGATCGCGGGCGTTTTTCTCGGGCGTGCGGACGGGACGGACTGGGGTGGACATCTTCGCCTCGGCGATCAGAACTATCGGGAAAAATTTGTCGCGCAGCATAGCGCGATGGCGGATGCGCCGCTATCTTTGCATCAAGACCATGAATTCCACAGCGAGGACGATATGACGCTGGCCGTCGCCATTCAGATGGACCCGATCGAAACGATCAACATCAACGCCGACAGCACCTTTATGCTGGCGCTGGAAGCGCAGCGGCGCGGCCACGGCCTGTTTCATTACTTGCCGCAGAACCTGACCTTCCGCGATGGCGTGGTCTCGGCCTGGGGCCATCCCCTGACGGTGCGGCGTGAACTGGGCAATCACTTCACCCTGGGCGAGCCCCGCCAGTTGGACCTGACCGAAGCCGACGTGGTGCTGATGCGTCAGGACCCGCCCTTTGACATGGCCTATATCACCGCCACCCATCTGTTGGAACATGTGCATCCCAAGACCCTGGTGGTCAATGATCCGGTGCATGTGCGCAACGCCCCTGAAAAGCTGCTGATCACCCACTTTCCTGACCTGATGCCGCCCACCCTGATTTCCGCTGATCGGCGGCAAATCCTGGATTTTCGTGCTCAGCACGGTTCGATCATCCTAAAGCCGCTGTTCGGCAATGGCGGGGCCGGCGTGTTCCACGTGAAACCCGACGACGAAAACCTGAATTCTCTGTTGGAACTGTTCACCCAGCTTTACCGCGAACCGGTGATTGTCCAGCGCTACCTGCCGGAAGTACGCAACGGTGACAAGCGCATCATCCTCGTGGACGGCAAGCCGGTGGGCGCGGTCAACCGCGTCCCCGCCGCAGGTGAAGCCCGATCGAACATGCATGTGGGCGGGCGACCGGAAAAATCCGCTTTGACCAAGCGCGAACAGGAAATGTGCGAAGCCATCGGCCCGACCTTAAAGGATCGCGGCCTGATCTTTGTCGGCATCGACGTCATCGGCGATTATCTGACCGAGATCAACGTCACATCCCCCACCGGCATTCAGGAAATCAACCGTTTCGACGGCTCGACCCTGGAACGCGACGTCTGGGATGCCATCGAAGCCCGTCTGTCTGCCTAATAAAGACCCTTTGGGAAATCTGGAAAGGCAGATCGTCAAGGCACGCAAGCGATGCTAAAGTGATGTAGGTTTTATTAAATAGCATCGTTTCCATGTCGTTTGCGCCACCCAGATTTCGGGGATATGCGCGCACCGCCGTCCTTTATGGATTGGCCGGTGCCGCTTACTTCCCTTTGACGCGAGTTCTGCTGGACTGGTCTGGTCTGGCGGGATCGCTTCCGCTTGGGGTGGCGGTGGATTTGGGATTTGTCGCGGTGTCGGCAGCGTTTTTGGACATGCAGTCCAAACGCAGCCAACGGCGCATGCGCCAGATCAATGAACGCCTTGAATCCGAGGCACTGGCCCGCGCCGCCGATCTGCGCCACGCCATTGCCGGACGCGCCAAGGCCGAAACCCGCTTCCGTGAGGCTGAAGCCCGCTTTCATGACATTGCCGAAGCGTCCGCCGAGTTCATCTGGGAAATGGACCAGGACGGGGCATTTTCCTATGTCTCGCCCCGCTTTACCGAAATCACCGGCCTGCAGGCCCGCAGCTTCATCGGCAAAACGGCGAGCGACCTGTTCGGGTCTGGCAATCTGGATGACACGCCGTTCGGAACCTGGCTGAACAGTCGCCGCCCGTTCCGTGATGTCACCGTCGCCATGGCGGCGGGCACATCGGGACGATTGATGGTGCTGTCTGGTCGGCCGGTGTTTGACGCCACCGGAACTTTTGGCGGCTATCGCGGGGTTGGCAGCGATATCACCGAACGCCGCCGCATCGAACTTTCGACCGAACGTTTGCGCCAACGTCAGGATCTGATCCTGGAAAGTTTGGGCGAAGGCGTGTTCGGTCTGGACCGCGACGGCAAGATCACCTTTGTCAATCCCGCCGCCCAGGACATGCTGGGTTGGACCGCTCGTGAACTGGTGGGCCGCAATGCCGCCGAAATCCTGCATCCCGATCCGCCCGGCAGTCTGACCGCCGCCCAGAATAAGGGAAGCGAACGCAGCCGCATGGGGGCCACTTTCCGCCGCAAGGATGGCAGCGAACTGCCGGTGGATTACGTCTGGGCCAATCTGACCGAGCAGGGTCAGGTGATCGGTTCGGTGGTCGCCTTGCGCGATGTCACCGATCAACAGCGCATTGATCTGGAACTGATCTTCGCTAAGGAACGGGCCGAAGCCGCCACGCGGGCCAAGTCTGAATTCTTGGCCCATATGAGCCACGAACTGCGCACCCCCCTCAACAGCATCATGGGTTTTGCCGATGTCATGCTGGGGGAATATTTCGGACCGATCGAGAATGTCCGATACAAGAATTACCTGACCGACATCCGCCGTTCGGGCGAACATCTTTTGGAACTGATCAATGATGTGGTCGATCTGTCGCGAATCGAGGCGGGTCGTCTGAACCTCGACGCCCAACCCTGCGACATGGCCCAACTGGTCGATGAAGTCTTCGCCATGATCCGCCCCTTGGCCGCCCAATCAGGATGCAGCCTGACCAACAACGTACCCGGCAATCTGCCGCCGCTTACCGTTGATGCCCGGCGGATTAAACAGGTCTTGCTTAATCTGTTGTCCAACGCCGTCAAATTCACCAAGGCGGAAGGGCGCGTCACCGTCCAAGCGCAGATCGAGGCCGATGGCACCTTTCGCCTGGATGTGATCGATACCGGGATCGGCATTCCAGACAGTGAGATCGACCGGGTAACCCAAGTCTTCGTTCAGGGCGACAACGCCCTGGTGCGGGAAAAAGGCGGGGCTGGCCTGGGCTTGCCGCTGGCCAAGCAATTGATCGAATTGCATGGCGGCGCGTTGAAGATCGCCAGTATCGAAAATCAGGGTACCACCGTCAGTCTGACCCTGCCGCCTAACCGTCTGAACGTGGCGGTCGGGCAATAATCTGGCCTGATTTCTCAGCCCAACAGCGCCAGACTGATATGGTAGACGGCAAACGCCGCCCCATAGGCCATGACAATCATGTAGACGAACATGGTCAGCGGCCAACGCCAGGAATTGGTTTCACGACGCACCACCGCCAAAGTGGAAGCACACTGAGGGGCAAACACATACCAGGCCAACAGCGATAAGGCCGTTGGCAACGACCATTGCGCCGCCAGGATCGGCTGAAGGGCGGCCCCGGCCTCTTCCCCACCGACGCTTAAGGCATAGACTGTGCCCAAAGCCCCCACCGCCACTTCACGGGCCGCCATACCCGGGATCAGGGCGACGACGATCTGCCAATTAAAGCCGATAGGGGCAAACAACCCTGCCAGGGCATGGCCAATCATTCCGGCGATGGAGTAGTTGATGGCGGGATCTGTGGCCCCATCCGGCGCACCGGGGAACGAGCTTAAAAACCAGATCAGGATCATCAAACCCAGGATCGTCGTCCCGGCGCGGCGCAGAAACACGACCGCCCGTTGCCATAAATTCAACGCCACATTCGACGGACGCGGCCATTTGTAGGCGGGCAGTTCCATCAAAAACGGCTCGGCCACCTGGCGCCAAACCAGACGCTTCATCACCCAGGCCACCAGCAGGGCCGACACGATGCCGGTGGCATAAAGACCGAACAGCACCAGCCCTTGCAGCCCCAGAACACCCGCCACGGTCCGATCAGGGACAAAGGCGGAAATCACCAGGGTATAAACCGGGATACGGGCCGAACAGGTCATCAGCGGCGCCACCATGATGGTGGCCAACCGGTCCTTGCGGTTTTCGATGACACGCGCCGACATGATCCCCGGAATGGCGCAGGCAAAGCTGGACAGCAGGGGAATAAAGGCCCGTCCATGCAAACCGGCGCTGCCCATCAGCCGATCCATCAGAAAGGCGGCACGGGCCATATAGCCGAAATCTTCCAGCAGAATGATGAACAGGAAGAGGATGAGAATCTGCGGCAGAAACACCACAACGCTGCCCACCCCGGCGATAATGCCGTCGGTCAGAAGACTGCGCAGCAGGCTATCGGGCATCGTTGCTTGGATCTGTACTGAAATCAGATCAAACAGCGCCTTGATGCCATCCATCAAGGGCGCTGCCCAGGCAAATACCGCCTGAAACATCAAGAACAACACCGCCAGCAGGATGATCAGCCCGAAAACCGGATGCAAAAGCAGCTTGTCGAGCCGGGACGTCAGCTTCTGATCGCCAGGACGGAAGGAGCAGGCCTTAAGGATGCGGTCAGCCTCGCGATGGGCGGCACGGATTTCCTCGGCGCTCGGCTCACGCCAGGCGGCTTGCGACATTGTGGCCTGCGGCTGGCTCCAGTTTTGCTGATCAATGGCCTCCAACAGACCATCGACACCGCCTTTGCGCACTGCCACCGTGGGAATAACGGGAATTCCCAATTCCTGGGACAATTTATCCACATCGATTTCGCAGCCTTGACGGCGGGCGATATCGACCATGTTCAGCGCCAGGATTAAAGGCTTGTTCAATACCTTCAGTTCCAGGATCAGACGCAGAAACAGGCGCAGATTGGTGGCATCGGCCACACAGACCAAAACGTCAGGATCGATTTCACCGCTCAACCGTCCCAGCACCACATCGCGGGTCACCGCTTCGTCGGGACTGCGGCCGCGCAGGGAATAGGTACCGGGCAGATCGAGAACCCGCACAGCCTTGCCGCCGGGGGTCACCAAACGGCCTTCCTTACGTTCGACGGTGACACCGGCGTAATTGGCGACTTTCTGACGGCTGCCGGTGAGGGCGTTGAACAAAGCGGTTTTGCCGCAATTGGGGCAACCGACCAGCGCCAGACTGGGCGCCGGGCTCGACGTTTCGGACTGAACGGACATGCTTACTCCGCCGGGGAAACCAAGATGGCATTAGCGTCGCGCCGACGCACGGCGATGGTGATGTCATCGACCCTGACCGCAATAGGATCACGATGGATCGGACCGTCATGGCGGATTTCCACCAACGCACCTTCGACAAAGCCCATTTCCAAAAGCCGTCGCTCCAACTCCGGCCAATCAATGCCGCTGGTGTGAATGCGCTTCAATCCATGAATTCGTCCCCGCCAGCCTTTGGCACATTCGCCCAAAGGCACCGGATCATGGGAATGCGATTTCTTGGAAAAGGGTAAGGCGTTCATGGACAACAGCACTCCCGTCAGGGCGCATGCATGGAAATTCGCTAGTGATAATGACTATCAGGGTGTGGGCCAAAAAGCACGATAATTTTTGTGGAGATAGTGGTAAATCAGGGACTTAAACCAAAAACGGCCACCCCTGTAGGATGGCCGTTGGAAGAACTGCGCAGCTCAAGCTGTTCAGGCGGAAAAGCTGCCCTGATCAAGGATCTTGGCAATGGAGTCCATGACCTGTTCGGGGGCAATGGCGGTCATGCAAACCGGATCGGTGCAAGCGGTCTTGCGGTGATTAGAGGCCGAAACACAGGGTGCGCAGGCCAAACCGGCAAAAATCGGCTCGCTGTTGCCCAGACTGCCATAAAGTGCGGGGGTCTCAGGACCAAACAGCACGATGGTCGGCATCGCCGTCACCGAAGAGAAATGACCAGGACCGGAATCGTTGGTCACCATCAGGCTGGCCAGAGTGTAAAGAGCCGGCAGTTCGGTCAGACGGCACCCGCCCGCAAAACTGACCATGCGCGAATCATTGACCCGCGCCACCAGAGATGCCGCTTCCGCCGCTTCTGCGGGGGCACCGGTGACCAGGATCACCACATCATCCCAACGGGTCAGCACCTTCTGCGCCAGGGCGGTAAAATGACCGGCGGGCCAACGGCGCTGCGGCAGCAGTTCCGAAGCGTTGGGATTGAACAAAACCACCCGCTGCTTGGCCGGATCGTATTTGGGATAAACCTTGACGATACGTGCGCGCATGTCGGCGCAATCCGCTTCGTCCACCAGGACATGGGGGATGGTGGTTTCCTCGTCGCGGATCAAGCTCTTGCTGTAGGGAACCTCATCCAGAGGCGAGGCCAAGGCATTGATCAGGGCAATGAAGTTTTTGGCGATATGAACGTGCGGGTTATAGGCCACGCGATGGCTCAACAACTCGCCACGATAAAGCCCTTCATTGTGAAAGCGATAAAAGCCAACCCGGTTGGCCGCGCCCGACAACCCCGTCAACAAGGCGGTAAACCGGGAAAACAATTCCAGGTCAATCACCGTGTCGATACGGTTCTTGCGGCACCACCACAGGAACCGCAGGGTATCGGTGGCCAGAGTCCACAACCCGTCTTCGCGGATGGTCACGACATTTTCCGGCGGGATGGTGTTCAAAAAGCCCAAGCTGGCGGCGTTGCGCTTGAAGATCACAAAGAACAGTTCGGCATCAAAGACCTGACGGGCTTTGCGCATGGCCGGATCAGCCAGAATGGTGCTACCCATTTCCGACAGTTCGACAAACAAGATCCGCTTAGGGGTCTTACGGGCACCGCGCCCGAACAATTTGCGCAAGATCGTCAGCAGGAAGCACAACGGCACCCCCGCCCAACGGTCGATTTTGCGCATCGTATCTACTTTCATGTCCCTGCCGCCTGACTGTGGCCATTCTGACGAGCCCAAGATAACGGGCTGTTCCGCAATTTCGGGGCTGCACCTTATCACGGCTTTTAGGGGATACCAAAATCTCACGCCGGACAGTCGGCCCTTGCCTCGATCCGTTCGGCTTCGCTCTCGGGAACGGCGATGGCAGGCAGGGTGAAAAAGAAGGTCGTTCCTTCACCGCTGATGGACTCTGCCCAGATTTCACCGCCGTGCCGCTCGATGATCTTGCGACAGATCGCCAACCCCATGCCATTACCGGATGTCGAGCGATCGTGAAACCGCTGAAACAGTTGGAACAGACGATGACGCCCTTCCTCGGGGATACCCCGGCCATTGTCCGCGATGGAAATCCGCCAGCGATTATCGACGGGAACCGCCCGCAGGGTAATTTTCAGGCGGCGGTCGGGATCGCGGTATTTGACGGCGTTGCTCAACAGATTTTGCAGAAGACGGGCCAACAGGGACTCATCACCCCAGACCGACGGCATTGGTCCCATATCGATATCGGCCTCAACCTCGGCAAAGGCGACCGACAGATTGGCCTGGGCCTTGGTCACGGCATCGCGCAAATCCACCGCTCCATGCACGATCTGACCCCGATCAACGCGGGAATAGGCCAAAAGATCGTCGATCATGGTCTTCATCCGCCGGGCCCCTTCCGACAGATAGCCCAAGAATTCCTGACCATCCCCGTCCAGACGGTCGCCATAGCGTTTGCGGATCAGGGCGGAATAACTGCTGATCATGCGCAACGGCTCTTGCAGATCATGGGAAGCAGCATAGGCGAAGCTTTCCAATTCCTCGTTGGAACGGCGTAGCTCCTGGACTTTCTCTTCCAGCTTGCGGGCCATCATTTCACGGCCCGCCATTTCCCGACGCAGTTCGGCAGTACGGTAATGGATCAGCCGTTCCTGTTCGCTCTTGGTGCGCATCAACCCCCACCAGCGGCGGCGGGTGCGTTCGATTACAGCCACCGACCCCAAGGTGAAGATCAAAAAAGCCAATGCATGCAAACCAATAGCCCGACGCAAAAATCCCGTCTGCAAACCATTAATACCCGCCACGGGAATCGTCAGCGCAATGGCCCCCTTTTGCAGCCCGTCACGGGGACAGTCGGCACAGAGGGCAGGCAGTGCCACAGCCCGGAGATAGCGATAGACATCGCCGGTCTTTTCAAACGCCTCGCCCTCGGCTGGCAAGCTGGACAGAACGGACCGCTCCCATTCATCGGGAGGCGACAGCGGACCGGATTTTGGCAGACCAAGCCCCGTAACGTGCAAAAGCGCGCCCGAACGTTCGGTAATTTGGGAGATTTTGGCCACCAGACCATCGGTATCCAGGCGGGTCAGGCTGCGGAATTTTTCTTCCGCCGCAGTTTTGTCAGCCCCGACCCACAGGTTTTCCCCGCCAACACCCCAGCTTAGGCCCTGTTGTACCGCCACAGCGAGAACGCGGGCACGATCCTTGGCAACAGCGTCTGTCCGGTCATCAGCCATGTTTAGGGTATGAAACAGAGACAGCCCGACCGCCAGCCCCCAAAAGGCCACCGCCAGCAAATCCAGTTTCAACGCGGCATGGCGCCACTGTCCCCAGCGAGACATCGTTTGATGGCTCCCCTAGCCTTGTAAGCCGAGGAATAATGCTATCAGAACTAGAATTTTTTTAAAGAATTAGACACAAGACTTTAATGCCGTGCGGCAATTCAATTTATGCACGATATATAAATCGTATTTATCTCTAAATAGCAGCGGTTTCGGGCTGCTTGGAGATCACGCGGTTTCGTCCGGCGGCTTTTGCGGCATAAAGAGCCTGATCGGCGCGGTGCACCAGTTCGTGCAAAGTATGGTCTTCCGGATAAGCCTGGGCCACGCCAACGCTGATGGTAAAGGAAAAAGCCTGACTGTTGGTGGGCACCACCAATTGCGCCACCCCCATACGCAGCCGTTCGGCCACCATCAACGCAGCCGCCAAATCGGTTTCCGGCAAGATGGCGGCAAACTCTTCCCCACCTAAGCGGGCAAACAAATCACAGTCGCGCAGCAAAGTCTTACAAACCGCCGCCATCAGTTTCAGCGTCTCATCCCCCACCGCATGACCATAACGGTCATTGATCGCCTTGAAGTGATCGACATCCACCATCAGCAGCGACAAGGCCCGGCCATGACGGCGGGTCCGCGACAATTCCGCCGTGCCCAGTTCATGGAACTGACGGCGATTGGCCAGACCGGTCAGGGGATCGCTGACGGCCAACCGGCGTAACTCCTCCTCGCGATCCAGCAACAAAAGATTGGTCTGAGCCAGATTGCGGCGATTTTCCCACATCATCCCGATGGCAAAAGTCAGCAAGGTCACCGCCAACCCCAAAGCCGCCGTCGCCAGCGAAATCATGGTGGGGCGGGTGGAACTGCGGCTTTCCAGCAAAGTCGGCATGGCAAAGAAATCCAGCCGCCATTTCCGCCCAGCAATTTCCAGCATCGACTGGCGGATCAGCGATGACGGCGTGGTCTGAGCCGCGCGTTCCGACCCCCCGCCGCTGGCATAAACCACCTTGGTCTGATTGGGATCGGTAATATCGCGGATGGTAAAGGCCAGTCCCCGCAATGCTTCGGTACCACCATCGCGTTCGATCTCGGAACGGACAGACCCCATCAGGCGGTCAAAGCGAAAAGCTGCTGACAGATACCCCCGGACGGCAGCACGCCGTTCCTCAACATTGCTGATGGGCAGGGCACTGCGATAGAGCGGCAGATAGACCACCATATCGGCCTGGATCGACGCCGCTTCGCCCAACAGCCCCAGCCGCCCGGTTGCCATCGGTTGGTTTAAATCACGGGCCTGCTGCAAGGCATCCCCCCGCAAGGGATCAACGCCGACATCGGTGCCCAGCAGAATGCCAAAGAAACGGGTGTCGGGTTCCAACGCTGTCAGAACGATATGCTCGCCCCGTTTGCTGCCATCCTGGCCGGGATAGCGGATTTTAAAATCAGGGGTCGCCGGATCACGGCGGCGTTCGGTTTCAAAGGCTGGGGCGGCATCATCGGACACCACACGCAAGAACCCCAGACTTTCCACCCCCAGCGCCATGGTTTCCTGACGCACCTCGCGGGCAAAACGGCGCCAATCCTCGGTACTGGGGTCACGCTCGCCCAGCAGGCCGCGCGTCGTCCGCAGCAGGGTCACGGTTTGCGACAGATGGCCTTCCAGGATGCGTTGAACATCGTTACAGCGCACATCGAACAAAACGGCGGTTTGTTCGGCCTCGGTCCGGGTGGTTTCTTTCCAGGTCAGAGCGGTAATGCTTGCCGCCACCAGCGCAACCGCCAGCGTCGCCCCCAGAACGATCCGATGGACGCTCCGGGCGGGGGTATGCAACACAGGCGGGGCAATCAGCAGAGAGGTTTCCGGCGTCATTGGGTCCGCTTCCGTTCCCAATTACTGTGCCGCGAAGTCGCGCGATTGGCGAGCGCCTTTCGCTTATCCCACATGGGATATTCCACTTCAGGTCGCAATATAGACCTGAAGTGGAAAATATCGTTTGTTTATTCAGCCTTGCTGATCATGCGGCCCATGACGCGACCGCCAAACAGATGAATATGCAGATGCGGCACTTCCTGACCGCCATCGGAACCGATATTGGCCAACAGGCGATAGCCCGGCTCCGGCAGGCCCAGTTGGCGGGCCACGATGCCGACCGCGCGGATAAAGCCCGTCACCAGATCCGCCGGGGCGTCCGCCGCAAAATCGTCAAACGAAACATAAGGCCCCTTGGGGATCACCAACACATGAACCGGCGCCTGGGGATTGATGTCATGGAAGGCCAGGGCGAAATCGTCCTCATAGACCTTCTTGCAAGGGATTTCGCCGCGCAGAATTTTGGCGAACACATTGTTGGAATCGTAAGCCATGCTGCCCTCGGATTAGGGTTTGCGGGAATTCTTCTCGGCGATGCCTGACGTGCCTTCGCGCCGTTCCAATTCGGCCCAGACCTGCTCGGGCTTGACCCCGATATCGGCCCACAGCACCAGCAGGTGATACAGCAGATCAGCACTTTCGCTGACCACCTTGTCGGGAGTTTCAGCCAAGGCGGCGATCACGGTTTCCACCGCTTCCTCGCCAACCTTTTGGGCGATCTTCTTGCGGCCCTTGGAAAACAGCTTGGCAGTATAGGAACTGTCCGCATCGCCGCCCTGACGCGATGCGATGGTTTCGGCCAGACGTTCGATAATCTGCGAAGACGCCATGATTACATGCCCCCTTAGGCCAAACGCACGGGAATACCGGCAGCCGCCATATGGGCCTTGGCCTGACCGATGGTGTATTCGCCGAAATGGAAGATGGACGCCGCCAGAACGGCCGTGGCGTGCCCTTCGCGGATACCGTCCACCAGATGGTCCAAAGTGCCGACCCCGCCCGATGCGATCACCGGTACCGTCACCGCATCGGCCACCGCACGGGTCAGGGCCAAATTGAAGCCCTGACGGGTGCCGTCGCGGTCCATCGAGGTCAACAGAATCTCGCCCGCGCCGTATTCGGTCATGCGGCGCGCCCATTCCACCGCATCGATACCAGTGCCCTTGCGTCCGCCGTGGGTGAAAATCTCGAACTTGCCCGGACCGACCTGCTTGGCGTCAATGGCCACGACAATGCACTGGCTGCCGAACTTTTCCGCCGCTTCGCGGACGAATTCAGGGCGATGCACCGCCGCGGTGTTGATCGACACCTTGTCGGCCCCGGCCAGTAAAAGCTTGCGGATATCTTCTACCTGACGCACACCGCCCCCCACCGTCAGGGGCATGAAGCATTGTTCGGCCGTGCGCGCAACCACGTCATAAAGGGTGTCGCGATTGTCCGACGACGCGGTGATGTCAAGGAACGTCAGTTCATCGGCCCCAGCCTTGTCATAGACACGGGCCTGCTCGACCGGATCGCCGGCGTCGATCAGATCGACGAAATTGACCCCCTTGACCACACGGCCGTCCTTGACGTCCAGGCAAGGGATGATGCGCATCTTCAGCATGATGCTCAGTCCTTCAGCACCGCCAGCGCGGCTTTCAGATCGATACGGCCATCATAAAGGGCACGGCCCGAAATGACCCCGGAAATACCGGACGACGCACGGGCCTTCAAAGCCTTCAGGTCATCCAGCGACGACACCCCGCCCGACGCGATCACCGGCGTGGTCAACCGTTCCGCCAGGGCGGCGGTGGCGTCCACATTGGGGCCACCCAGCGCGCCGTCGCGGTCGATGTCGGTGTAGATGATGGCGGCAACCCCGGCATCTTCGAACTTCAGCGCCAGATCCAGCGCCGTAATGTTCGAGGTTTCAGCCCAACCTTCCACCGCCACATAGCCGCCGCGGGCATCGATGCCCACCGCCACCTTGCCGGGGAACGCCTTGCAGGCTTCCCGCACGAAGGCCGGATCACGCAGCGCCACGGTGCCCAGAATGACGCGAGCCAGCCCCTTGGACAGCCACATCTCGATGGTCGCCAGATCGCGGATACCGCCGCCCAACTGCACCGGCACATTGACCGAGCGGATGATCGAGGCCACCGCTTCGCCATTGACCGGCTTGCCGGCGAACGCGCCGTTCAGGTCCACCACATGGATCCAGCCGCAACCGGCATCGGCGAAGCTTTTCGCCTGAGCGCCGGGATCGGTGTTGAACACCGTGGCGGCATCCATCTCGCCGCGCACCAAACGCACGCAAGCCCCATCCTTAAGGTCGATGGCGGGATAAAGGATCATGGGAAAAGACCTTCTGTTCTAGGGCCGCTTGGGGGCCGAAACGCCGCACCTTATGGACTTTAAGGACGCCAGCGCAGGAAGTTGGTAATGACCGCCAGACCGGTGGCCTGACTTTTTTCGGGATGGAACTGGGTGCCGACAATGTTGTCGCGCCCAATGGCGGCCACCACCGGCGCACCATAATCCACCCTGGCCAGCACATGGTCGGGATTGGCCGGAACGAAATGGTAGCTGTGGACGAAATAGGCGTGCTGACCTGGGGTCAGACCCTGCATCAACGGGTGGCGCTGATCGGGAAAAGCTAACTCGTTCCAGCCCATATGCGGCACCTTCAGCGTCGGATCGGCAGGGGCCAGCGGCACCACTTCGCCATCGATCCAACCCAGCCCTTGGTGATCGCCATGTTCACGGCCCCAACTGGCCAGCAATTGCATGCCGACGCAAATCCCCATGAAGGGCTTGCCGTCCTTGAACACCGCTTCCTTCAGGGCGTCATTCATGCCGGGCAGGCTGTCCAACCCATGCTTGCAGTCGGCAAAAGCACCAACGCCGGGCAACACCACCCGTTCGGCCTTGCGCACCGCGTCAGGATCGGCACTGACCACCACATCGATTGCCAAACCGGCTTCGGCGACGGCGCGTTCGAACGCTTTAGCGGCGGAACGCAGATTGCCCGAACCGTAATCAATCACAACCACGGACATGATCAGAGCGAGCCCCCCAGAACGCCCTTGGTCGAGGGCACGGCATCGGCCTTGCGCGGGTCGATCTCGATGGCTTGACGCAAGGCCCGAGCCAGGGCCTTGAAGCAGGATTCCACGATGTGGTGATTGTTCTCGCCGTACAGGTTTTCCACATGCAGGGTCACACCGGCAGCCTGGGCGAAGGCCTGGAACCATTCCTTGAACAGTTCGGTATCCATATCCCCCAGCTTGTCGCGGTTGAAGCCGACCTTCCAGATCAGATAAGGACGGTTGGACAGGTCCAGCGCCACACGGGTCAGGGTTTCATCCATCGGGATCAAAGCCGAGCCATAGCGGGTAATGCCCTTGCGGTCGCCCAGCGCCTTGGTCACGGCTTCACCGATGGCGATACCCACATCTTCGGTGGTGTGGTGGGCGTCGATATGCAAGTCGCCGTCGGCTTCGACCGTCAGATCGATCAGGCTGTGACGGGACAACTGTTCCAGCATGTGATCCAGGAAACCGACGCCGGTTTTCACGGTGTAAACGCCGGTGCCGTCCAGGGCGACGGAAACCTTGATCTGGGTTTCCTTGGTATTGCGTTCGATGGTGGCTTGCCGCATGGCGGGTTCCTTTTGACTTAAGCTGTTTCTACTAGCAGGAACCGCGCCGAATCGCCAGATCGTTAAGGCTTTTTGGCCGTCTTTGCGTCCATGGAAAAGCAGTTTCGTCCGTCGCCATGGGTCCAGAACACTCCCAGCCGCGACGAATCGGGAACTTCGGGTTCGAACACGGCAGAAAAGACGGCACACAACTGATAGCGTCCATCCTGGTCGGGGCGGTATTCGTACACCTCGCCGCTTTCAGGATCACGGCGCGGGGTTGCCCCCATTTCCGCCAAACTGGCGGGCAGACGGTTGCGGGTTTGCCAAAAACCGTCGATGGTCTGGGCCAGCCGCTGCAATTCGACGGTGCGCAGATGATCCAGACGGCGGTGGCGCACTTCGTCGGGCCACCCGTCCAAATGAAAGGCGATCACCACCACCAGGGCGACAATCAGACCCACGACCAGCACCAGCAGGGGAACCGGGCGGCTGGACGTCATGGCGTGATCCTTCCTTGGCAAATGGGCTGTCATCAACGGTGATAGGGCGAATTTCCCGCTAATCCAGAGATTACCCCCTCTTGCTGCGGCTTTTCCCCATATTTTTCCTGATCTATCATCGGCCCCCTACCGTCGGGATGCGGCTGGCTTATGTTTAGTCGCAACCGATCATGTGCGAGGATTCATGAGCGAAAACCAAGTTTGGCACGGCACCACCATTCTGGCGGTGCGCAAGAACGGCAAGGTGGTGATTGCTGGCGACGGCCAGGTCAGCCTGGGCCAGACTGTGATCAAATCCAACGCCCGCAAGGTGCGGCGCTTGGGCGACGGCAGCGTCATCGGCGGCTTTGCCGGGGCCACGGCCGACGCCTTTACTCTGTTTGAACGGCTGGAAGCCAAGCTGGAAAAGCATCCCGGCCAATTGACCCGGGCTTGCGTCGAACTGGCCAAGGACTGGCGCACCGACCGCTATCTGCGCAAGCTGGAAGCGATGATGGCTGTCGCCGACAAGGATGTCTCGCTGGTGCTGACCGGCACCGGCGACGTGCTGGAACCGGAAGACGGCATCATCGGCATCGGTTCGGGCGGGAACTACGCCCTGGCGGCGGCCCGCGCCCTGATCGACATCGACGGGCTGGAAGCCGAGGTCATCGCCCGTAAGGCCATGAAGATCGCCGAACAGATCTGTGTCTATACCAACGGCAATGTAGTGGTGGAATCCCTATGATCGCTGCTTTCTCGCCCCGCGAAATCGTCTCGGAGCTGGACCGTTACATCGTCGGTCAGCACGACGCCAAACGCGCCGTCGCCATTGCGCTGCGCAACCGCTGGCGTCGCCAGCAACTGCCCGATGGCCTGCGCGAAGAAGTTCTGCCCAAAAACATCCTGATGATCGGCCCGACCGGCGTCGGCAAGACCGAGATCGCCCGACGTCTGGCCAAGCTGGCCCAGGCCCCGTTCATCAAAGTGGAAGCCACCAAATTTACCGAAGTCGGTTATGTCGGGCGCGATGTCGAACAGATCGTGCGCGATCTGGTGGAAGCCGCCATCGTCATGACACGCGATAAACTGCGCAAGCAGGTTACCGCTAAAGCCGAAATGGCTGCCGAGGAACGGGTTCTTAGTGCCCTGGTCGGTGAGAACGCTTCGCCCGAGACACGCCAGAAGTTCCGCAAGATGCTGCGCGAAGGGTCGCTGAACGACCGCGAAATCGAGATCGAGGTTGCCGACAACAGCACAGGCGGCATGCCGACCTTTGATATCCCCGGCATGCCGGGTGCCCAGATGGGCATGCTCAATCTGAACGACATGCTGGGCAAGGCCTTTGGCCAACGCACCAAGCCGCGCAAAACCACGGTGTCGGAAAGCTATGCCGTCTTGATGGCCGAAGAGAGCGACAAGCTTCTCGACCAGGAAAAGGTGGTCAAGGACGCCGTCTTCATGGTGGAAAACAACGGCATCGTCTTCATCGACGAAATCGACAAGATCACCGCCCGCTCCAGCGAGATGAAGGGCGGCGACGTCAGCCGTGAAGGGGTACAGCGCGACCTGTTGCCGCTGATCGAAGGCACGACGGTCAACACCAAACATGGCCCGGTCAAGACCGACCATATCCTGTTCATCGCTTCGGGCGCATTCCATCTGGCCAAGCCGTCGGATCTGCTGCCCGAACTGCAAGGCCGTCTGCCGATCCGGGTCGAGTTGCAGGCCCTGTCGCGCGATGATTTCGTGCGCATCCTGACCGAGCCAGAAGCCAGCCTGATCAAACAGTACAAGGCCCTGCTGAAGACCGAGGATGTTACCTTGGACTTCCAGGACGAAGCCATCGAAGCCTTGGCCGATCTGGCCGCCGACATCAACCGCGGTGTGGAAAACATCGGGGCGCGTCGCCTGCATACGGTGCTGGAACGCCTGTTGGAGGATATCAGCTTCACCGCCCCCGACAAGGCGGGCAGCACCGTGGTGGTGGATGGCGCGATGGTGCGGGAAAAAGTCGGTGCGTTGGCGAAAAACGCCGACTTGTCGAAATTTATCCTTTAATGTCGCCGGGGATGGCTTTATCGGCCATCCCCCAACCTTATTTTTTCGGATAACACGTGATGATCGTCGCGCAAAACACTGCCGTCACCTTGAAGTACAGCGTCACCGACGCCGATGGAAACATGGTCGATGAAGGCGAAACCCCGTTGGTCTATCTGCACGGCGGTTACGACAACATTTTCCCCAAGCTGGAAGAAGAGCTGAACGGCAAGGCGGTGGGCGCGTCCATCGTCGTGCGCCTGGAACCGGAAGACGCCTTTGGCGAATATGACGCCGATCTGGTGCTGGTCCAGCCGGTCACCGCTTTTCCGCCAGGCATCCAGGTCGGCATGCAGTTGCAGGGCCGCGAAAAGGACAGCACCGAAGTGATGATCTATACCGTGACCAACATCGAAGGAGATTCGGTGGTGGTTGACGGCAATCATCCGCTGGCCGGCCGCACCATCATTTTCACCGCCACTGTCGCGGAAGTGCGTCCTGCCACCCAGGAAGAAATCGACCACCGCCATATCCATGGCCCGGATGGTCATCACCATCACTAAAGATGGTTTTAGAAAAAAGCTCCCGTCATACAAAACATGACGGGAGCTTTTTTTATTCCTTCAAGATCCCCAGCAAGGCCCGCAGGTCGGTTTCCGACAAATCACGGATTTGTTCACTGAGACGGTTGGCCACCTCGGTCGCGGTAGGTGAAAGCCCTGACGTGTCGATGGTGATCTTGGGATGCGACAGTTCGGCCAAGCGTTTGATTTCCTCGGCCTCGTCCCAGATGACGTTGAAGTAGCCGAGAATCTGCATCACCAGCCCAGGACTGGGCCGTCCCCGCTGACCGTGCTCCAACGCCGACAGATAGGCCGAGGACAAATGCAGATCTTCCGCCATCTGCTTTAAGGACACCCCTTTTTGTGCCCGCAAGGCGCGGATCTTGCTGCCAAATGGGGTCATTGGCGGCGGCGTTTCAACAGGACGTACAAAGCCCCTTCGCCGCCATGTTTGGGCTGGGCATAGGAAAACGATAAGATCAGCGAGCGTAACCCGGCATCGTTGAGCCAGCGCGGCACCTGACTGCGCAAAACACCATTGCCCATACTGCCCTTGCCGGTAATCACCAGCACACAGCGGTTTCCCTGATCCGCCGCCGACAGCAAAAACCGGCGCAGCGCCAGATGGGCTTCATCCTGGGTGCGTCCATGCAGGTCAATGGATGCATCGATGGCCATTTCGCCCCGGCGCAACCGGTCGGCAGTATTGCGGTCCACCCCTGGACTGGTGCCATGCTTGAGATGGGGTAGGGTGCGGGCCGCCGACTTCAAACCCGGCAACTCAGCCGGATCAGGATGTGGAGCCTGATAGGACGGTCCGGGCAAAGGGGCGGGCGGCTCGGCCGAGGGAGACGGCGGCGGGACGATATCCTCGCCTTCCACCAGACGGCCGGGATAGGGAGTGGCGTCCTTCATGACGGTGCGCCACAATTTAACCTCGTCGGCGGAGACCTGACGGCGGCGGCGGTCGTTGCTCATGCGCCTAGGCCTGTTCCGTGCCCGATTGATCGTCATCGGTCGGACCGCTGAGATCCACCAACCAATCGGCACAAAACTGCTTCCAGTTACCTTTAGGGGCGACGCAGTTTTTTTCCGGGAACGCCTTGATAGCGATGGCAATACCGCCCAAACGCCACAGCATATTGAGATTATAGGGGGCAATCAGAATAGCCCGCACGGTGCGTTCGTGCAGACGCCATTGCACGAAGTAATGGGCCCCATAAATCTGATAGAGCAACACCAGCAGCAGCGCCACCATCCATTCCAGCAACCCGAAGGCAAACAACAGCGTCAGACTGCTGGCCATTAAGACCAGGGATGGCACGAACACATCGATAGGCGAATAGACCGGCGATCCCGGGCGGCTGAGCTGCTTGGGATCGGTAAAGAAAATCACCCGCTTGTCGGCATAGGCGCGGCGCAGCGCCTCGAAAGCGACGTTTTCGGAAATGCTGGGTTGGGTCTTGGCCATCGGGGTCTAAAGGACGATCAGTTCAACGCCACTGGCACAGTGCGTTCGCGCGGCAACAGCAGATAGTACCATCCCCGGCTGCGCATGCGACCTGCCTTTTCAAGCGCCGCTTCACCCGGCCCCCAAAAGAAGTCGCCGCGCACCGCGCCTTTGATAGCTGCACCCGAATCCTGGGCAACCATCAAACGACGCAGGGGCAAGCCGTCAGGGTCGCTGCTGTCCAGCCACAAAGGCGCACCCAGGGGAATAAAGCGGTTATCCACAGCCATGGACCGGCCGGGCGTCAACGCCACCCCTTGCGCCCCGATGGGGCCATCGCCTTGGATCAGACGGAAAAATACATAACGGGGATTTTGCGCCATCAAGGCCGGGGCTTCGTCGGGATGGGTCTTCAGCCAGGATCGGATCATCTGCATGGATGAATTGCCGGGCGCAATCTTGCCGCGATCCAGCAGGATTTTACCCAGACCGACAAATTTATGACCGTTATTGCCGTCATAGCCGACCCGGATGACGCTGCCGTCCTCCATTTGAATCCGGCCCGATCCCTGAATTTGCAGAATATGGGCGTCAACTTCGTCATCGACCCACAGCAATTCCGCGACCTTGCCGCGCAAGGCTCCGGCCTCGATTTCAGACCGGCTGAAATAAGTTTTCCCCGCACTGGCCGGGTCGGCAGGCAGGCCCTTTGGCCGACTGTAAAGCGGCACATGATAGCGAGCCGAAGGACGGCGCGAGCCGTGCAGTTCGGCTTCGTAATAGCCGGTAAACAGACCTTCGGTCTTGCTGCCCGCCGCCGCTCGATAGGGCTGGAACCAGGTTTGCAGCCAGGACCGAGTGGCCTGATCGTCATTTTCCGAGACTGAGCGCAGCGCGCCGCACGGTCCCATCCAATCGGCAACCATGCCGCCCCGTCCGTCCTGGCCCACCGGCTGGCTGGGTTGCAGGCGGGTCAAACGGTCGCAACTGCGCCGCAAGGCGGGCAGGGCCTGGGACGGGGCATCATCGGACCAGCCAGGCAGGTCGCTAAAGGAAACCGGCGTCAAAACCAAGCCGTCATCGCTGGTAATGGGGGGCTGACTGGTCGAACCGCCGCCCTGGGTCAGGGTCGGCCCCGAAGAACAGCCCGCCAGCAACAAAAGCAGCAATGCGGACAAGCCGCCCGTCAGACGCCCGCTCATCATGATCAGTCCAGACTTTCCGCCGCCGTCAGCAGCCAATTGGGGTTGTTGCTGGAAACATCGCGGGTAAAAGTCCACAGATCGCGCATATGCACGATCTGATCGGGATTGCCTTCGACGATCTGACCGGAAGCGCTTTTCACCACATGGATTTGCTGACTGGTAAAGCGGACCTTGACCGTGGCGATGGTCTTTTCCAGACCAGCTTCAACGATTTCCAGACCGCTGATATGCGACACCTGAGTCTCGTGAATCTCGCCCGGAGTACGGGCGGCGATAGCCTGGGTAAAATTCTGCAAGACGGCAGGGGCCAGCAACGGTGTCAAAGTGTCCACATCGCCACGGGCAAAAGCAGCGACGATCATTTCAAACGCGGCTGCGGCACCGTTTTGAAAATAATCGCGGTTGAAGCTGCGATCGGCTGAGGCGATGGCGTTCAGGCCTTTTTCCACCGGGTTGTTGGCAGACGGCGCATCGGTACGGCTGTCGAAAGAACGACGCCGACGGTGGCCCAGATCCACCACCGTATCTTGTTCCTCCCGCTCGACCTCAAGGTGAGAGCGTTCGTTTCCGGTCCGCCGCCCCAAGACGCTGCGCAGCCGCAAGGCCACGAAGATTGCAACCAGGGCGAAAAAAATTATGTCGGTATATTGTGAGCCGTCGGTCATCATCTTCCCGTTTTCATGCCCTTTTAATCGGGTGTCCCCAGAAGGTATCGGACATAAGGCGACGCCTGCCTTCTCAAAGCTGGCGCAAGCGATTTTCCGGTGTCACTGTGGACGGCAAAGTCCGGGGGATCGGCGCAAAATCAGGAAATTAACCCTGCCGCCGACCGGTGTTTTTAAATAAGCGGTTGTCAAGGAAAGAGCAAGCATGGCCTGGATTGTTCCACTGGTGCTTTTGGCATGGCCCGCCGCGGAAATCGCGGTTTTCATCAAAGTCTCGCAATGGGTCGGCCTGCTGGGGGCGGTTCTGGGCATCGTTCTGTCGGGCATGGCCGGGCTGGCGCTGTTACAGCGGCAAAGCTTTGGCACCGCGCAAAACGCCCGATCGATGATGAATAAGGGACAAATGCCGGTGGTCGAACTGTTCGACGCCGCCTGTCTGGCGGTGGCGGGCATGTTGCTGTTGCTGCCCGGCTATATCACCAGCGCGATTGCTCTGTTGTTGCTGTTGCCGCCGGTACGTCTGGGATTGCGGCTGTGGATTGGCGCATTGGTGCTGCGCCGCGCCGTTGAAGCAGGTGTGGCCCGGCCTGAAACTGCCGCCCGCGCCGGAGTCGATCCATCGGTGATCGATGGCGAATGGTCGGTGGTGGAAACATCCGACGCCAAACCGTCGAACCCGGAAAATCCCCCGCAGATTCCCCATTCCTGACAAGAGAGAAAAGCGGGCGTTGTGTGCCTGTCTATTCCGTGTTAGAGCCGGTTTGTCGCGCCAGGGGATGGGGGATAATCAGGCTTGGCGAAGATAGACCCCTCGTCTGTTTCCAGCCCCGCGAATTGCCGTAAGCAGGAGAGCATAATGAGCGAGCAGCAGAATCTTCCGCCGATCCACGTCAACGCCCAGTACATCAAGGATCTGTCCTTCGAAGTGCCCGGCGCGCCGACGATTTTTGCGGAAATGCAGGGCGGCCAGCCGGATATCTCGGTGCAGGTCAATTTGAATGCCCAGCCGCTGGCGGAAAAGCTGTACGAAGTGGTGCTGCATCTGAACATCGAGGCCAAGGTCAACGATAAGCCCGCTTTTATTGCCGAGCTGGCTTACGGCGGGGTGTTCACCCTGAACGTCCCGGACGAACATGTGCAACCGATGCTCCTGATCGAAGCGCCGCGCTTGCTGTTCCCGTTTGCCCGCAACATCATCGCCGACGCCACCCGCGATGGCGGCTTCCCGCCCATGCTGTTGCAGCCGATCGATTTTGTGGCCCTGTTCCGTCGTCGTCTGGAAGAGCTGGAAGCCGAAGGCAACGCCTAATTCCTGGTTTCCTCAGTTAAAAAAACGCCGCGTTTCACGTGAAACACGGCGTTTTTTTTGTGGCCTGACGGCATTCCTCTAATGGGCTGGTGTCTCTTCCGTCTCTCTCAGCCAGATAGGATTTTTCAGTTTTCCCAGAAATGTCGTATGGGCGGTCAGCTCTTCTTCACTAGGGGCATGGGGGCGAGGAGCGCGGAACGCCCGTTCCACCACCGCCTGAGTGGTTTCAGCCGCAGGGGAAGTACCAACGGCCGCTCGACTGCCCAAAGCCAGACCCGGTTCACGCCCACCGATCAGTTCCAGATAAACTTCCGCCAGCAATTCGGCGTCAAGCAAGGCCCCGTGCTTTTCACGGGCCGAATTATCGATGCCGAAGCGGCGGCACAACGCATCCAGATTGGCGGGCGAACCGGGAAATTTGCGCCGAGCCATGGCCACGGTATCGATAGCCCGCTCGCGGGGCATAACTTCGCGACTTAACAGTTTCAGTTCCCAATTCAGGAACTTCATGTCGAAGTAGGCATTGTGGATCACCAGCGTGGCATCACCGATGAAATCGCAGAATTCCTGAGCGATGTCGGCGAACACCGGCTTATCGGACAAGAATTCTTCTGACAGGCCATGCACGTTGAAAGCTTCCACCGGCATGTCACGTTCAGGATTTATGTATTTGTGGAACACCTGCCCAGTGGGCAGGTGATTGAACAACTCGACACAGCCGATTTCCACGACCCGATGGCCGGAGGCCGGATCAAGGCCGGTGGTTTCGGTATCGAGAACGATCTCACGCATGACAAAATTCCGAAGCTTTACGAACCGACACCATTTTTATGAACGATGGCGCGAGCGGCAGGACCGGTTACCAATCAGGTCGGCGACCAGATGTTGCAATTTTCGCAGCGACACCCGACGACCAGCCCCCGAAGGGATGATGATATCGGCGCGCACGCGCTTTTCGTAATCCGACATCTGCCGGGTGCGGATGACTTCAAGCTTGCCATGAGTCATGCCATGCCGAGCCATCACCCGCTGTTCCTGCAAAAAGGCCGGACAGCTGACCACAGCCACGCAATCACAGCGCTTTTCGCTGCCGGTTTCAAACAGCAAAGGCACATCCAGGGCCACCAGCGGCAAACGGCGACGGCGAGCGCGCTGAACGAAGCGGCGTTCTTCTTCACGAACCAGCG
This sequence comes from Rhodospirillaceae bacterium, assembly GCA_030151865.1. GTDB lineage: Bacteria > Pseudomonadota > Alphaproteobacteria > Rhodospirillales > Magnetospirillaceae > JASLCK01. The sequence continues at coordinate 25,593 of JASLCK010000282.1, forward strand.
GATGCAGAATGTTTTCCAGCTTCTTCAAAGCTTCGTCGTCCCCAAAGACGCGGGCGGCCAAGCGCGTGCGTTCCACTTCGCCGCCGAACACCACGCCGGGGAATGCTTCCTTGATCAGGGACACTGCCGCGCCCCCCTTAGCCAACAGGCGATGCACCACCTCGTCGGCATCATGGACGGGAATTCCTAAGGCACGCAGCTGGTTGGCGGCAGTGGTTTTGCCCATGCCGATCGAGCCAGTCAGACCAAGAATGATCATGTTCCCCCCACGAAAGTTTTCAGGTCGTTGGTTACTTCCGGCATCACGCCGAACCAGGCGGTAAAGCCCGGCCTGGCCTGATGCAACAACATGCCCAGCCCATCCACAACGGAATTCCCCCGAGCGCGGGCGCGGGCCAGAAGATCGGTTTCCAAAGGAGCATAAACGATATCATTGACCAATGCGTCAACCGGCAGATCATCCAAATCGATGTTAAGCGGCGGCTGTCCGGTCATACCCAAGGTGGTGCTGTTGACCAGCAAAGCAGCCCCGCCCAAAGCGGCGGCCCGTTGATCCCAATCGACGACCCGCACCGGGGCACCATCAGTGGATAAATCGGCGGCCACATCCTCGGCACGGGCACGGGTGCGGTTGAGCAGGCGGATTTCCGGGCAGCCATCATCTTGCAAGGCGGCGATCACCGCACGTGCCGCACCACCCGCCCCCAATACCACCGCCGGACCACACGCGGCCTTGAAGCGGCCTCGCGATTCGTGACGCAGATTTTCGATAAAACCAAAGGCGTCGGTGTTGCGCCCTTCGATGCTGCCGTCGTCTTGCACCACCAAGGTATTGACCGCGCCAATGCGTCTGGCCAGCGGTTCCACCTGATCGGCCAGAGCCATCGCCTGTTCCTTATGGGGAACCGTGACATTGGCGCCCTTGAAACCCATACGCGGCAAAGCCCGGAAGATATCGGCGAAATCCTGGGG
>JASLCK010000295.1 GCA_030151865.1 Rhodospirillaceae bacterium
TGTTGGCTTCCTGAACGGCCAGCGATTCCTTGTTGGTGTCGATGATCACCAGGATGTCGGGCAGGCCACCCATTTCCTTGATGCCGCCCAGAGCGCGTTCCAGCTTGTCCTGCTCGCGGGTCAGGTTCAGCTGTTCCTTCTTGGTCAGGCCGGCAACCGCGCCGGTCGAGAACTGTTCTTCGATCTCGCGCAGGCGCTTGATGGACAGCGAAATGGTCTTCCAGTTGGTGAGCATGCCGCCCAGCCAACGATGGTTCACATAATACTGACCGCAACGCTTGGCCGATTCGGCGACGATGTCGGCGGCAGCGCGCTTGGTGCCGACGAACAGAACGCGGCCGCCACCGGCGACGACGTCACGAACGGCCTGCATGCCGCGATGCAGCGACGGAACGGTCTGCTGCAGATCGATGATATGAATGCCATTGCGCACGCCGAAGAGGAACGGAGCCATCTTCGGGTTCCAGCGGCGGGTGTTGTGACCAAAATGAACACCAGCTTCGATGAGCTGACGCATGCTGAAAGTCGGCAGAGCCATTTAGAGAATCCTTTACTTCTCCGGTTGAACCTCCGCGGGATGTGCCTGAATTTAACAGGACCGGAGCGAACGGCTTGCGCCGCCCGCGTTCCCGCGTGCGGATTTGTGTCGGGCGATATATCCGCTATGCCGCCTTTTGGCAAGACATATCGCAAAAACCATCGCGTCCGCCGTCCTGCCTCTGGAAAAATCCGGACGAACGCACTATAATAATCACATGAACACCATCGGCACGGACATAACTGCTTCGACCGGACTTTCCCCCGTCCGGCCCGAGCCTGTTGACCGGAACCGCCCCATCGGGACGGATCGTTTCGGCAGCGGGGCTGTGTCCTCGCCCTCCCCCGTCGATCAGACGGACCAGACCTATCCGCCCGCCGTACAGTTCGACCGCAGCACCGCGCAAACCTTGCAGGAACTGCAATCGACCGACAGCACGGTGCGCGACAACAGGTCTTCCGCCGCCACACCTCTGGTCACCGTTCAGGGACCAGACGGGGCGAGTTATGCCGTCGCCGAGAAACCGGCGGCGTCCCCTTCCCCTGCCACATCTCAACAGGCGGGCGAAGGATCAGCGGGAGGAACCGGCCAGGGGCCATCCTCCAACGCCGCTCAGGCGGCAAATGTTTCTCAGCAAAGTCAGTCCGACCAAACCCTGTCGCCCGCCGTGGCTGCCACCGTTGCGCAGCCACAAATCAGCGGACAGCAATACGCCCAGGTCAATCAGGCCTATCTGGCGGCCCAGGATGTCAATAAACCGCCGACCCAAGCCTTTTCGGCCTGATCCGAATGAACTCTTCCATACGACGTCTGATCCGGCGGATTTAACCAAGTCCGCCGGATTTTTTTAGATTTCCTGAACGTCGATGATGCCCGACAGGTTCTTGATGGCCCCGACCATATTGGGGGTCAAGGCGTGGGTGGACGACAGCCATGCCTCCACTTCCTTGGTATCGGTCTGGGCGACGATGGCGATGCGCCCCTTGCCGCGCGGCTCCTTGGCGATGATGTCGCGCAACGCGGCCAGCGGAGCTTCGTCGCGGATAAAGATTTTCAGCCCCTCCGACGCCTTGGCCGCCGCCTGATCCAAATTCTCGATGGCTTGGCCGGTCAGACGCAGTTGCTCTTCCTCCAGCCTCGCCTCGACGGTGATCAGCAGCGGGGAGTTGCTGTCCAACAAATCGCGCGAAGCGGCGAGAACTTCCGAGAAGATCATCACCTCGAACAGACCAGACGCATCGGAAATGGACAGAAAGGCATAGCGGCTGCCCCGGCTGGACACCCGTTCCTGCTTGGCGTTCAAGGTGCCCGCCAGCCGAACGCGGCTTTTACCGCCAGAATTCAGATGCGGGATCACTTCCGTGATCTTCAGGACCCCCAAACGCTTCAGGCTCTTGCTATAGGCATCCATCGGGTGGGCCGACAGATAAAAGCCGATGGCGTCGAATTCCTGTTGCAGCTTTTCCGACGGCGACCAATCCAGGCGATTGGGCAAGGCCAGCTTCGGTGCAACGGCGGGACCACCAAACAGGCTGGCCTGACCGGAATCCCGGTCCACCGCCGCCGACGCCGCTTCCTTCAGCACCACCTCGATGCCTTCGAACAATTGGGCGCGGTTCTTGTGCAGACTGTCAAAGGCCCCGGCGCGCACCAGATTTTCCATCTGCCGCTTATTGATGGCCTTGCTGTCCATGCGCTTGGAAAAATCGGACAAATCCTTGAAGGGACCGTTCTTCTTGCGCTCGGCCACCAGGGCGTCCATGGCGGCGGCACCGACATTCTTCAAAGCCGCCAGGGCGTAGCGGATCGCCAGAGAACCGTCGGGCTGAAGTTCAACCCAGAAATCAGACCCCGACTTATTAATATCAGGCGGCAGCAGCTTCACCTTGAGCCGGTCCAGTTCCTGGCGGAACACGTTCAGCTTGTCGGTGTTGTGCATGTCGTAGGTCATCGAGGCGGCGACGAACTCGACCGGATAATTGGCCTTCAGCCAGGCGGTTTGATAGGCCACCAGCGCATAGGCAGCGGCGTGCGACTTATTAAAGCCGTAGCCCGCGAACTTGTTGACCTGATCAAAGATTTCGTTGGCCTTGCCCCCATCCACCCCACGGGCCACCGCACCATCGCAGAAGATCTTGCGCTGGTTGTCCATCTCCTCCTTGATCTTCTTACCCATGGCGCGGCGCAGCAGATCCGCGCCGCCCAGAGTATAGCCAGAGAGTTCCTGGGCGATCTGCATGACCTGTTCCTGATAGATCATGATGCCGTTGGTTTCGGTCAGGATCCATTCGAGGCGGGGATGCATGTAGTCGGGCTCTTCGCGCCCGTGCTTGACGTTAATGTAGTGGGGAATGTTGTCCATCGGGCCGGGGCGATACAGCGCCACCACGGCGATGATGTCTTCGAAGCGGTCGGCCTGCATCTTGCGCAGGACGTCGCGCATGCCCGAACTTTCCAACTGGAACACGCCCACCGTCTCGCCGCGCGCCAGCATCTGATAGGTCTTGGCGTCATCCAGGGGAATGGCGGGCAGATCGATAACCGTCTTGGTGCTGCGCCGGACATTATCGACGGCGCGATAAATCACCGTCAGGGTCTTCAGCCCCAGAAAGTCGAATTTGATCAGGCCGGTGGATTCAACATACTTCATGTTGAACTGGGTCACCGGCATGTCGGAGCGCGGATCGCGATAGAGCGCCACCAGTTCGTCCAGCGGACGGTCGCCGATCACCACGCCCGCCGCGTGGGTCGAGGCGTGGCGGTAAAGCCCTTCCAGCTTCATCCCCATATCCAGCAAATGCGCGACCTGTTCGTCGGTCTGCTGCATTTCCTTCAACAAGGGTTCCTGCTCGATCGCATCCTTCAGGCTGATGGGATCGGCGGGATTGTTGGGGATCAGCTTGCTGATGCGGTCCACCTGACCGTAAGGCATCTGCAAGACGCGCCCGACGTCGCGCACCACCGCCTTGGCCTGCAACTTACCAAAGGTGATGATCTGGGCGACCTGATTATAACCGTACTTTTGTTGAACGTAGTGGATCACCCGTTCGCGCTTGTCCTGACAGAAATCGATATCGAAGTCAGGCATGGAAACGCGTTCAGGGTTCAAGAAACGTTCGAACAGCAGCCCCCAACGCAGCGGGTCAAGATCGGTAATGGTCAGCGACCAGGCCACCACCGAACCCGCGCCCGAACCACGGCCCGGCCCCACCGGCACGTCATGCGCCTTGGCCCATTGGATGAAGTCCATAACGATCAGGAAGTAACCGGGGAACCCCATCTGAATAATGATGCCCAGTTCGTATTCGGCGCGCTCCCGATAGGGTTTTCCGATCCGTTCACGCTCGTGCTCGTCCATCTCCGGGGTGAAGACGTGCTTTTCCAGGCGCTCGTCCAACCCTTCCATGGTCTTCTTGCGCAGCACGTCGGCTTCGGTCAGGCCCGGCATATGATATGGCGGCAACAGCGGCTTGCGCTTGGGCACCATGAAGGCGCAGCGGCGTGCCACCACCAGGGTATTGTCCAGCGCTTCCGGCAGGTCGGCGAACAAGGCGCGCATTTCGGCGGCGGTCTTGAAGCGGTGCTCCGGGGTCAGGCGGCGGCGATCATCCTGGCTGACATAAGCCCCTTCGGCGATGCACAGCAGCGCGTCGTGGGCTTCATACATGCCTTCGTCCGAAAAGAACGGCTCGTTGGTGGCCACCAAGGGCAGATCGTGCTTATAGGCCAGATCGATCAGGCCCGGCTCGATCCGTTCTTCCAGTTCCAGACCGTGGCGTTGCAGTTCCACATAGAGGCGGTCGGGAAACATCTCTTTCAGGCGTAGCAGAGTCGCTTCGGCCTTTTGCGGGTGATTGTCCCCCAGATGACGCCCCACCGCCCCCCTGGGACCGCCGGTCAGGCAGATCAGGCCCTGGGTATGGTCGGCCAGAAAAGCGGTATCGACCTGGGGCGTCTCGCCGCCATCGGTCTCCAGATAGGCCTTGGAGACCAGCTTCATCAAATTCATGTAGCCGGTTTCGCTTTGGCACAACAAAACCAACTGGTCGGGATCGGGCTTGCGCAGGTCACGCGACGCGCCGAAGCCCTTGCTTTCCTCGCCCTCTTCCTCGCGGCGGATGTGCAGTTGCACGCCGATGATCGGCTGCACCCCGGCGTCGGCACAGGCGGTGGTGAATTCCAAAGCGCCGAACATATTGCCGGTATCGGTAATCCCGACGGCAGGCATGGAATATTTACCGCAGAGCTTGACCAGCTCCTTGACCTTGATGGCGCCTTCCGACAGCGAATAGGCCGTGTGGACGCGCAGATGGACGAAATCGGCGAAAGACATGGCGGCAGGGTAACGCGCCCCGCCCCCTTATTCCAGAGCCTTGACGCATCAGCGCCGCCGACGGGAAAATGGTTTCAAGCTACAAAATCGAACGCCCCGGCATGATTAAACAGACCGGGGCGTCGTTGGCTCTGTCGGAAGCGATCGGATCAAGGCTGATCTGCCGCCGCGTTCAAGGCTGATGCCGGGGTCAGCTCCAAAAGCTTACCGTCTTTCA
>JASLCK010000013.1 GCA_030151865.1 Rhodospirillaceae bacterium
CCCTGGTGCGCGAAGATTTCGTGTCGCGCCAGCGGCTGGACACCAATCTGGCCGACGCCAACAAGGCTGGGGCGGGCGTGCGCTCGGCTCAGGCCACTGTTGATGCGGCGCATCGCCAGATATCGGTCCTGCAAAGCGAGATGGATATCGATCGTGCTCAGTTGGATCAGGCCCGCGCCCAGTTGGATTCGGCTCAGTTGGACCTGGAACATACGGTGGTGACCGCCCCGGTTGACGGCATGGTCGGCAATCGTGGCGCCCAGGTCGGACTGTTTGTCCGCCAAGGCCAGCCGTTGATGTCGGTGGTGCCGCTCGACAACGTTTGGGTGTCGGCCAATTTCAAGGAAACCCAGATCGGCCATATGCAGATCGGTCAACCGGTTGAATTGAGCATCGACGCTTTCCCCGGCCAGACCATCATTGGCCACGTCAACAGCTTTTCCCCGGCCAGCGGCGCTGAATTCAGCCTGCTGCCGCCCGATAACGCCACCGGCAATTTTACCAAGGTGGTGCAACGAATCCCGGTGAAGATCACCGTGGATCCCGGTCATCCGCTGGCGGGTAAGCTCCGCCCAGGGATGAGCGCGGTTGTGACTGTGGATACCAAGGCCAGCACCGACGCCAGCCTGGGGATCATCCCCAAGGCCCAGGCCAAGGAATAAGAAAGGCCGTCCCCAGTGTCCCAGTCCACAGAAGTCCACCCGGAGACACCTGTTCCCATGACCCCCAAGCACCCCGCCGAACGGGTTGTCTCCGGGCGTGACTGGATTGGCTTCTTCTCGATGGTTGTCGGGATGTTCATGGCCATCCTCGACATCCAGATCGTCGCCAGTTCGCTTTCCGAAATTCAAGCGGGCATCAGCGCCAGCCAGGACGAGATCAGTTGGGTGCAAACCGCCTATCTGATCGCCGAAGTCATCATGATCCCGCTGTCGGGATGGCTGGCCAAGCTGTTGTCCACCCGTGTGCTGTTCCTGGCATCCTGCATCACCTTTACGCTGTCCAGCGCGGCCTGCGCCTTTGCCTGGGACATCAACAGCATGATCGCGTTCCGCGCACTTCAGGGCTTCCTGGGCGGCGCGATGATCCCGACGGTGTTTTCCACCAGCTTCATGCTGTTTCCCAAGCGCATTCAGCCGACCATTTCGGTGCTGATCGGCCTGACCGCCACCATGGCCCCGACCATCGGCCCGACCCTGGGCGGCTGGCTGACCCAGGCCATGAGCTGGCATTGGCTGTTCCTGATCAATGTCGCCCCCGGCGCCATCGTCACCACCTTGGTGTTCCTGTTCGTCCATCTGGACAAGCCGCGCCCCGAGATGATGAAGGGCTTCGACTGGCAGGGCATTTTGTGCGTCGCGCTGTTCCTGGGCTGCTTGCAATATGTGCTGGAGGAAGGCCCTATCAACGACTGGCTGGAAGACGATGCCATCCGCATCTGCGCGGTGTTGTCGTGCGTCGGCTTCGTGCTGATGGTGGTGCGTGAACTGACCGCCGAACATCCGGTCATCGATCTGCGGGCCTTTGGCAACGGCAATTTTTTATTCGGCTGCATCTTCAGCTTCGTCATCGGTATCGGGCTTTATGGATCGGTCTATGTCATTCCGCTCTATCTGGGGCGGGTGAAGCATTACGATTCCCTGGAAATCGGCATCACCATGATGGTGACCGGCGGGTTCCAATTCCTCTCGGCCCCCATCGCCGGGATTCTGTCAAAGAAGATGGATTTGCGGTTGATGTTGGCCGTCGGTCTGGCCCTGTTTGGCGGCGGGCTGTGGCTGAACAGCGCCCTGACTGCCGATTGGGGCTATTGGGATTTGTTCCTGCCCCAGGCGGTGCGCGGTCTGTCGCTGATGATGTGCTTTGTGCCCATCAATCAGTTGGCGCTGGGCATGTTGCCCCCGCACGAGGTGCAGAACGCCAGCGGACTTTACAATCTGACCCGTAATCTGGGCGGGGCCATCGGGCTGGCGGTGATCAACACCATCATCACCGACCGCATGAAGCTGCATACGCTGCGTCTGGGCGAAAGCGTCACCAATGCGCGCGCCGTGGTCGGGTCCGAGATCGATCAGATGATGCAGCGCTTCAATCCCGATTTTCACGGCGATTCGACGCTGGCGGTGATGAAGATGATCGCCATGCGCCTGCAAACCCAAGCCATGGTCCTGACCTTTTCCGACGTGCTGCTGTGCATGGCCTCGGTCTTCGCCTTGGCCTTGCTGTTGATGCCCTTCGTCAAAAAGGTCCCCAACCAGGGCGGCGAAGCCAGCGCCGGGCATTGATCCGGCGCTGGGGTGCTTCAGGTCACGCCGGTAAAATCAGTTCCAGCGTCTTTTCCGCGACCGCGATGGTGACCGGGGTTTGGGCGATGATGTCTCCATCGCCCTGGACCGGCAGGCCTTGCGCGCCGGTGATTTTGACATGGCGTCCGGTTTCGATGCGGACATCGGGCAGGGCCGACAGACGGCCCATCACCAGGGCCGCGCCATAGCGGATGACATGGCGCCAACCGCCCCGCTCCAGCAGGCAGACCTCGAACGCCGGCAGGGCCAGATCGGCCTTGGGGGCGGCGACGAACGGCCCGCCGTAATGACGGCCATTGCAGACCACCACCGAACAGGCTTCAAAAGTCTTGCCGTCGATTTCCACCGTGCAGGGCGGAAAGCCGTAGCGCAACGCCTGGGCCAGGGTTTCCACCACATAGGCGACCTTGCCGGTATGGCGCTTTAACGCCAGATCGACGTTGGACACCACATGGGCGTCAAAGCCGACGCCCGCCATCATCAGAAAATGCCGTCCGTTGGCGTGCCCCAGATGCACGGTCATGCGCCCGCCCTGGGCGATGGCCCGGGCAATGGCGGCCGGGCTGCCGCGCAGGCCGATTTCTTGGGCCAGGACATTGGCGGTGCCCAGCGGGATGATGGCCAGCGGCGGCACGGCGGCGCTGGCCTTGATCAGGCCGTTGGCCACTTCGTTGATGGTGCCGTCGCCACCGGCGGCGACGACCACGTCGAAATCCCCGGCGGAGAGGGCGGCGGCGGTGGCCTCGGCATCGCCGCGCGCTACCGTCTGGTGCAGGGTCAGCGAACAGCCCAAGCCTTCCAGCGCCTTTAGGGTGGCGGCCAGCTTGCGCCTGCGCCATTGCCCGGCAGTGGGGTTATAGATCACCAGCACCCGCCGCGCCTTACCCTCGACGGACATGGTGTCCTGGGGCAGGGCGGTGGTGGACATCTGGGCGGCGGCGTGGACCTGTCGGTCCTGATCAGACGGCATTTGCATGGAACCATGCTCTATACCGGCACTCCCCGGGAAGGGTGGTGAAGTTTGCGTGACAGGTTTTTTGCGCAATTGTGAAATCATCAATCGATGTCATGAAGTATATATACAGCCCATCAGTCATTATACTATCACGACCTGCGAACGCCGACGTCACTACAGACGGATATTAAGTGGCAATGACCATGATTTCCGGCACGCAGAATTATCGCTCCATCTGGATTTCTGATGTCCATTTGGGAACCCGCGGTTGTAAGGCCGAGTTTCTTCTGGATTTTCTGAAGAACACCGAGTCCGAATATCTCTATCTGGTCGGCGACATGATCGACGGCTGGCGGCTCAAGCGGTCCTGGTATTGGCCGCAAGCCCATAACGACGTGGTGCAAAAGCTGCTGCGCAAGGCGCGCAAAGGCACCAAAGTCGTCTATGTCCCCGGCAATCACGACGAATTCGCCCGCGACTACACCGACT
>JASLCK010000021.1 GCA_030151865.1 Rhodospirillaceae bacterium
CGGATCGGATCGGCTCATCGCGCCAACAGCTCCACATTGCGGGGTTTGTGATGGGGCACGCCCAACAGATCGGCCACCAGACCGCAAATTTCGGTCTGACGCACGGCTACATCGCCCGCATGGCTGAAGGCATCGCCCAGCACGAACAGCGGCACCTGACGTTCCTCGGGCAGGATGCCGCCGTGGGAATGGTCGTTGTTCATGCCGTGGTCGCTGGTGACGATGACCTGATAGCCCGCATCGAGCCAGACCAACAGATGTTCGGCCAGGGCCAGATCGGTCTTGCGGGCGGCGTTGCGGTATTGGGCGCTGTCATAGCCGTGCTTATGCCCGGCATCGTCCACGTTCATCGGATGGATGAACAGAAAATCGGGATCATGGGCGTGGCGCAGATGCTCGGCGTCCAGGTACAGGTGATCATCGGGGTAATGGTCGGCGTGATAGAACAGACCGTGCTGGATCGGCAGGCTTTCGTCATGGGTGTGCCGGTCGCGCACCGCTACATAGGGCGAACGGTTGTAAAGCTCGCTGACCCAATGATAACAGGCCGCCGCCGTGGTCTTGCCCGCCTGACGGGCCAGATGGAAGATGCTGGTCTGGTTGGACAGCCGGGTAACATGGTTGTTGATGATGCCGCTTTCGACCGGAGGAACGCCGGTCAGAACACATTCGTAAAGCGGCCGCGAGACCGACGGCAAAGCGCTGTCCAGCCGATAAAGGCTGGCCCGGCCAGCCTCTCTCAGACCCTGGAGGCAGCCCATGCAATCATGGGCTGCCTGCCACGCCAGGCCATCGACCAACACAAGGATGACCTTGCTGGGCATGATGATCGCAGTCCTTAATCAGTTACTGGAGCCGATTACTGAAGATTGATCATCACCTGTTCCTGCCAGAAACGCGGCAGTTGCTTCGAGGTGGCTTCCCAGGCGGCGAAGTCCTTGATGGGATGCACCGCACCATATTGCGAAGCGGGCAAAAGCTTGGCCTGAACATCGGCGGGCATCTGCACCGAAGCGCGGATCGGGCGGGCATAGCCGCGCGCCAGATTGATCTGGCCTTCGTCACTCAGGATGTATTCGCGCGCCAGCTTGGCGGCGTTGGGATGCTGGGCGTATTTGTTGATGATGGTGGTATAGCCCGAAATCACGGTGCCATCCGACGGGATCACCACCGTAAAGCGCTTGGGATCGATCTTGTCGCGGTAGTTCAGCGCGTTGAAGTCCCACAGCACGCCAACCTCGACCTCGCCCTTTTCCAGATTGGCGATATCGACGTTGTTCAAGGACAGGCGCTTTAGCTTGGCCAGTTCGCCAAAGAATTTCAGGGCCGGACCCAGGTTCTTTTCGTCGCCGCCCATGGCGAAGGCAGCGGCCAGAACGCCGTTATTGGCCTGGGACGCCACGCCCACATCGCCCAGGGTGACGCGGTACTTGCCCTTCAACAGATCGCCCCAGGATTTGGGCTGATCTTGCACCAACTGATTGTTGATGATGAAGGCGATGGTGCCGGTATAGGCCAGCATCCAATTGCCGTCCTTGTCCTTGGCCCAGTCGGGGATCTGTTCCCAAGTGGTCGGCTTATAGGCTTGGGTCACGCCCTTTTGCACAGCGACCGAGCCGAAAGCATGGCCGACATCGCCGATATCGGCGGTGGCATTGGTCTTTTCGGCGTCGAACTTGGCGATTTACTGGGCCGAGCTCATGTCGGTGTCTTGATGGGCGATGCCGTATTTCTGGGTAATCTGCGCCCAGGTGTCTTTCCAGTTGGCCCAATCGTCGGGCATGCCAACGCTGTTGACCGCCCCTTCCTTCTTGGCGGCCTGCACCAGCGCATCGATATTTTCAGCATAAGCATTGAGAGCCGTCAGGCTCATCGCGCCGGCAAGAACGCCGACCATCAGCTTCTTCATGGATCCCATCCTCTTTGGACTATGCCAGTTACCCGGCTGCAATGAATTAGAGTGAGAAGCAGGACGTTCCGGTTTTCAAGTTGCGCTTTTGTGTCATTTTTCAAAACCGCAGTTATTCTCTGGCTTTTGCAGCGGTTCCCGGCCATGTTCGGCAGCAAGGATGGTAGCACCCATTTGCTGAAAAACTAGACAATAAATTGGACTAGTCCAAAAATGACTACGGAACAGGCACTGACCCAAACCGCGCAAATCCGCCAAGCCCTGGAACACCAGATCGATAGCGGCATGCTGCCGCCGGGCAGCAAGCTGCCGTCGGAACGGGAACTGAGCGATCTGTTCTCGACCACCCGCATTACCTTGAAGGAAGCGCTTCAGGCCCTGGAAGCCGAAGGCCGCATCTATCGGGAAGATCGGCGCGGCTGGTTCGTCGCCCCGCCCCGGCTGATCTATAACCCGCAATACAAATCGCACTTTCACCAGATGGTGACGGCGCAAAACCGGCGGGTGGAAACCAAGCTTTTGTCGGCCCGCACAGTAATCGCGCCCCCGACCTTAAGTCAGGACATGGACTTGCCCGCCCTCTCGCGGCTGCACCAGATTCAGCGGCTGCGCAGCCTGGACGGCCGCGCCGTTCTGTTCGTCGAACATTACCTGAAGCCCGAGGTGTTTCCCGGCATCCTTGATATGGACCTGACCCAGTCCCTGACGCTGATCTACGAAGACCATTACGCCATCCAATATGGCCGCTCGCGCTTCGACATCATGCCGACCGCCGCGCGGGGCCAAATCGCCCAGGCGTTGATGCTGGCCGAAGGCAGCCCGATTCTGCTGATCGCCCGGGTCAATTACGATCAGACAGGCCGCATCATCGATTGCGACCACGAATATTGGCGTCACGACGCCATCCGCATTTCCGTCGATAGCCTGACGGCGGGGTGACCACCCCTTAGACCAGGGTAATCACCGGTTCGACCGAAACCGGGAAATTCACCGAATTGGCGATGAAGCAAAAGCCGTGGGCGTCGTGATGCAGGACCTTGGCCTTGTCCAGATCGCCGCCCGCCGCGATGGTCACCTGCGGGCGCAGCACCACGCTGGTAAAACGGCCCGAGCCGTTGGCGTCCTCGGCCATTACGCCTTCCGCCTGATCGACATAGCTTTGCACGACAATGCCCGCCATGGCGCACAGATGCAGATACCAAAGCTTATGACAGGCCGACAGGGACGCCACCAGCAGGTCTTCCGGGTTCCAGGCCGCCGCATCGCCACGAAAGGCCGGATCGGCGGACCCGGCGATCACCGGCTTATCCCCCGCCTTAATGACGTGCGAGCGTTCATAAGCCTTGTAATGGCTGGTGCCAGTGCCCTTGTTGCCGGTCCATTCAACCGTCACGGCGTAATGATGCTGACGTCCCGATGCCATGCTGCCCACCCTGAAAATGTCGGAAAAGTCAGGATCAACATAGCACGGCCCTAAGGTCTGGCGCTGTTACCGATCGGTTATCACCCATAAGAAACAGGCCCTGAAAAAACACGCCCCGGTCGAAAGGCTTCGACCGGGGCGGACGGGACGTTTCCGTTAAGGAAGCAGGTTTAATGGCTGAGCAGAACCGGCAGATCGGCGGTTTCCAGGATATGGCGGGTCACGCCGCCCAGAATGAACTGGCGCAAACGGCTGTGGGTGTAAGCCCCCATCACCGCCATATCGGCCCCAACGCCAACGGCTTCCGTCAGCAGGCTTTGCGGCACATGGTTGCCCGCGCTGAAGCTCTTGGTTTCGGCCTGCACGCCATGCCATGCCAGATAGCTGGCCAGTTGGGCGGGCACCGCCGCTTTTTCTTCACGCGCCGACAAGATGGTGACTTTCTCAGCCTTGACCAGGATCGGCAAGGCGGCGGCGACGGCACGGGCGGCTTCGACGCTGCCGTTCCAGAACACCGCAATATTGCGGCCGAAATCGGCGGGCGGGGTCGGCGGCACCAGCAGCAGCGGACGACCGCTTTCCATCAAGGCGGCGTTGATCGACATCAAAGCCGGAATGTCATGGCCCGGATGAGGACGCGGCATCACCACCAGATCGGTCAGACGGGCAGCTTCAGCCAGCACCTCTTCCTCGCGTCCGGTCTGTTCGGTCCAGGACGCGGTCACACCGCCAGGAGCCGGGACGGCGCTGACGCGCACGCCATGTTCCAGACAGGCCTGATCGAACTTGCCGCGCACCTGGGTGGCGATTTCACCGGCCTGACGATCCGCCGCGGCCAGCATTTCTTCGACCATGGCGCCCGACATCCCCTCGCCCACCAACGGAATAGCGGCGGCGGGATCGATCCGGACATGCAATGCCTCGACATGAGCGTCGTGAGCGCGGGCAAAGCGAATGGCAGTGTCCAGCGCCGCAGGCGCTGTTTCCACATCAGACAGGCAAACGAGGATGGTTTTGAAGGTCATGAGGTTCCTCCCTTTCTTTTGTTGCGGCCCCCGCACTTGACCGTATGGTCAGTATGAACCCTTTCCCAAACGGGCGAGAGTCCAGATTTCGTCATAGGTGAACAGCGATCCGGGCATTTGCAAAAGTGTCTTCCTTACTGCCCGAAGAATCGATGCGATTCCAAGTCATTGCCCCCAAATCATAGTCCAGTTGCTGGTCGAGAACGGCCACCGTGGCGTCGGATGCATTGTTGCGCCGCGCCGCCACCCGTTGACGCATGGTCTCGGCGTCGGCCTCCAGCCACAACCCGTCGAACGGCGTTCCCGCGTCACGGGCCACGGCTTCAATGGCGGCCCGCTGTTCGGGCCTAGCGAACACCGCATCGGCGATCACCCCATGCCCCGACGCCAGGGCCTGAGCGGCCTGCTGGTACAAAGCCTGATAGGTGCGTTCGGTCATCTCCGGCGTATAGCCTTCCGGCGGCAGGCGGGTTTCCGGGGCGACGCCCATCAGACGCTTGCGGATCACGTCGGTACGCAGCACCACCGCACCGGGTGCGGCCCCGACCAGCGGGGCGATATCGCGGGCCAGACGGCTTTTGCCGCTGCCCGACAAACCGCCCGCCGCCAGCAGGCGCGGCGGTTGGGGGTGCAGGTAATCAAAGGCACGGCGCAGATAATCGGTGGCGGCGCGGCCCCATTTGGGATCGGGCTCGACCTTGGCGATGGCCGCCGAAACATGGGCGCGGATGGCGGCGCGCAACGACAGCATCAGGGGCAGCGCCGCCAGCCCTTCCAGATCGCCGGTTTGTTCCAGATAACGGTTCAGCACCCAGCTTGCCATGTCGGCCAGACCGCGCGCCTGAAAATCCATCAGCAGAAAAGCCAGATCGTAGAAGACATCGATGCAGGCGAAATCGTCGCAGAACTCGATCCCGTCAAACAGGGTCGGCTTGCCGTCCTGAAGGCAGATATTGCCCAGATGCAAATCGCCATGACACAGCCGGACCATGCCGTTTTCGCGGCGACGATCCAAAAGCGGCGTCAAATTTTCCAGCCAGGACAGCGACCCTTCGGTGACTTCCGCCGCCAGATCAGCATCGAACAGGTCGGGAATATGCTGATGAAAGCACTGATCATTGGTGACGATGGTGTGGCGCAGCCCTTCCGCCCCGCCCCAGGTCGGACGGGTTTCCGCTCCCTGGTGGAAGCGGGCCACCGCATCGGCCAGATCAATGGCATGGGCGCGGGTCAAAGCCCCAGCCGCCGCCAGCCGGTCGAACAGCGTATCCTGATCGAAGCGGCGCATCTTCACCACCCAATCCACCGCCTGGCCTTGGCCGTCCAAAGTCAGACGACCGTCCACCTCACGGGTGACGGCGGCAACCCCCAAATAGAGATCGGGGGCGGTGCGGCGGTTGATCTCAACCTCGGCCAGACAGGCGCGATGGCGCTGGTCCAGCCCGGTGAAATCCAGGAACGGCAGCCAGACATCGCGCTTCAGCTTATAAACCGTGTCGCCCGCGATGAAGATGGCCGAGATGTGAGTATCGATACGCTGCACATCCTGCCCGCCATGGGTGGCCGGATCGGACAACAAAGCGAAAACATCCGCCTGGGACGGGGGAACGGCACAGGACATCAGGACACACCCACGGGCAACATGAACAGGCCAGAAAGGCCGCCCCGAAACCGGGACGGCCTAATCTTAAAATATACTTACGGGAACAGGGTCAAGGTCTGCCAGCCGCCATCCTCGGCCCGGCGGAAGACCAGACGGTCATGCAGACGGAAGGGGCGATCCTGCCAGAACTCGATCTGGCGCGGCACGACGCGGAAGCCTGACCAATGGGGCGGACGCGGCACCTTGCCCAGACCGAACTTGGCGGCATATTCGCCGATCCGCTTTTCCAGATCGAAGCGCCCCTGCAGAGGCCGCGACTGCTGCGATGCCCAGGCGCCGATCTGACTGCCACGGGCACGGCTGGCGAAATATTCGTCGGCTTCCTGTTCCGAAACGGGAACGATGTCGCCATCGACGCGAATCTGACGGCGCAGGCTTTTCCAATGGAAGCACAGCGAGACATGGGAATTGGCCAACAGCTCGCCGCCCTTGCGGCTTTCCAGATTGGTATAAAAGACAAAACCATCCTGATCGGCATGCTTCAACAGCACCATGCGCACAGATGGAAAACCATCGGGAGTGCTGGTGGCCAAAGCCATGGCGTTGGGGTCGTTCAGTTCAGTCTTTTCCGCTTCCGCCATCCATTCGGCGAACAGCTGATAGGGATCCTTATCGCTATTGGACATTTTTCACCTTAAGTGATCGAACGCAACGCCAGGGACCATTGCTCGGCGCCTAACAAAAGCCTAAATCTAGGGATCATATATCATGACTCAAGGCAAAATGCCTCGGTCCAACCGCCACTTACCGTTAAGGACGCTGGAATAACGCCATGAACCGCCTCGTCGCTCAACTCTCCGCCACTGTCGTTGCCGTCTCGCTGCTTGCGGCCTGCTCGAACGACATGGGACAAAAGCAAGCCGCGGGCGGCATCATCGGCGGTGCCGCGGGCGGTCTGGCCGGTGCACAGTTCGGCCATGGCTCGGGCAAGGTCGCCGCCGCCGTGTTGGGCACCCTGATCGGTGCGGCCATCGGCAGCGAAGCCGGCAAGTCGCTGGACAAGGCCGACCAAATGTACGCCCAGCGCGCCGAACAGCAGGCCCACGCCGCCCCCATGGGCCAGACCATCCGCTGGAACAACCCGGAAAGCGGCAACCAGGGCACCTATACCCCCGTGCGCGAAGGCACCGATACCGCCACCGGCGCTTACTGCCGCGAATACCAAACCACCGTGGTGGTGGGCGGTCAAACCCAGCAGGCTTACGGCACCGCATGCCGTCAGGCCGATGGAAGCTGGAAAGTCGTGCAGTAAACCATTACATTTCCGACGCAATCCGTCAGGGCGGCCTTTCCGGTGGGAAAGGCCCGCCCTTTTCATGCGTCGTTCCGTCAAAGAGGCCAATGTCCGTGGACGATCCCTATAAGTTGTTAGGCGTCGCCCGAGACGCCACCGCAGACCAGATCAAAAGCGCATACCGCAAGCTGGCCCGCGGTCTGCATCCCGACCTGCATCCCAACGACAAGCAGGCCGAGGAACGGTTTAAACAAGTCAGCGCGGCTTACGATCTGCTGTCCGATCAGACCAAGCGCGCCCGTTATGA
>JASLCK010000025.1 GCA_030151865.1 Rhodospirillaceae bacterium
GCTCAAACGCCGCGCGGGCTTATCGCATTTTCGATCTGATCCAATCAGGTCGAAATCTGCTCTAAACAAGGGAAGGGCAGCCGTCATGGCCCATGTGATCTTCTATGAAAAGCCGGGCTGTTCGGGCAACACGAAGCAGAAGAAGCGCCTGATCGCCTCGGGCCACACGGTGGAGGCCAGGGATATTCTCTGTCAGGACTGGACACCGGCCCGGCTGCGGCCATTTTTCGGCGCCCTCCCCCTTGTGCAATGGTTCAACGCCTCGGCCCCTCCCATCCGCGACGGCCGACTTTTACCCCAATGCCTGAGCGAAGCCGAGGCGTTGAGCCATATGTGCGCCAATCCCTTACTGATCCGCCGTCCGTTGATGGAGGTCGGCGGAACTTTCCGCTGTGGATTCGACGAAATCATCATCGGGATCTGGATTGGCCTGTCGCCTGCGCCCCCCGTTGCCGATGGGTGCGACCGCCACGACGGCCGCCCCTGTGTTCAACTGGAAAAGCGGATTACCCGGCAATCGCCAGCAAAGCCTTGACCTGGCCCCGAATGTCTTGAGACACGGCTTGATCCAGTCGGTTCAACCAGACGCGGGGAATGGCCTGAACGCCATAAGTTGCCCCGGCCAGCATCCCCGCCAAAGCCCCGGCGGTATCCGCATCCCCCCCTTGATTGACCGTCCTGACCACACAATCCTCAAAGGAATCCGTCAGGAAATAGTGGTGCATCACCGTTTGCACGGTATCGACCACATAAGGTGAACTCAGCCCATGATATTTGTCGAAACGAAAGGCTTTATGCAGCGCAGACAACGCGTGTGTTTCGTCACGCACCGCCTTCATCCCCGCCCCTGCCAGCAAAGCGCTGAGCATGCGGGAAAAGGACTGGCTGGCGGCATCGGATAGCGGGTGATGGTGCGTGATCCGCGCCTGCGACAAGGCCCAATCCGCCGCCACATCCGGCTGCCGCCATGCCGCCAGAGTCACCGGCAGAATCCGCATGGCTCCGCCATTCCCGGCATCACCGTCGCAGAACTCTCCCTGAACCGTCCCTGACGTCAAAAACCGGCGCAAACCGCGGCGGCAGGTGTTACCGACATCGACCGGCCCTGTTTTCAGCCACGCCCCCAATTCCTGGCAAATATCGCGAATGTCGAATGTCCGACATCGGACAAGAGAGCGGCCAATGGCCAGGGACATCTCGGTATCGTCGGTCACCTGCCCCGGAGCCAGATATAGCCAGCCACCACCGATGATTTGCCGATGGATACGGTACTTGGCTTCGATCTCGCCTTTGGTCATGAACTCCACGGTCGCCCCCAGGGCATCGCCGATGGCAAACCCCAAATAAGCGCCCAAGGCCCGCTGCTCTGTACTAAGAGATGCTTCCATGCCGTCCCCCAAGGCTAGAAATAACTGGCCGTCACGCGGTATTCGCCGCCAATCACCAAAAACTCTCCCTCTCCCTTCAGCGGATGCACCGGCAACAGGGTGTTGAAGAAGACGATCTTGGAAACGGGAACCCGCACCGACAAAATTGTGTCGCCGAAACAACCGGCGACATCCCGATCCTCGGAAAACGAAACCAGATTGTTGAGGCGGATCAGAACCTGGCGCTTATCCAAACGCTTGATGATCTGATGTTCGTCGAAGTTATTGGTGCCGCGAAACAAAAGCCGATGGCTTTCCCCTCGGGCGGCATACGTCCCTAAAGCCCACTGACAGAACTCATAGAGCATGTCCAACTGCGTCAGGATGGCGTTGTTATGGAAGCGGCTGGATATTTTTTCTTCCACATAGCGGATCCAGACCGGCCCGAACACACAGGTGATCGGCGCGCGGTGATAGGTGGGAAACAGACCGAAACGGCTTTCCACCCACCCCTTCAGCACCGCGCCTTCAGGACTGTTGCTGTCATACCCCCAACCTTTGAGCAACCGGAGGAAGGAAGACAGGTAACGCCTGACCGTGCGGCCATCACGCTGGACTTCCACGCTCCGGCTGTCCTGTTGTTCAGGATCGATGCCGAACATCGCCATCATGTAGCAATAGAAGGCGTCACCGGCATCGTGCAAATCCTCGGCCCGGGACAGCATTTCCCACAGACTGGGATTCATTTCGCGACAGCCGGAAATATGCATGGGCAAAGGGTGCTCGTTGAAATCAGCCCCTCCCAACAGCGGCGTCGGCAGGCCCACCAGATTTGTGCTTTGCCCGAAGACCGTCGGCTTCGTCATTACGATGAGCCCCTCCTGTCGATTGGTACGACAGGAGGAAATGCAAGTTTTGGGCCTTAAGGCGACAAAGGCCACAAAACCGCCGCAACACATCCCGACAGCATGTGCGGCTTGCGACACCGTGTCGTCTTCCCGACACAAAGGGAAGACTCCCGCTGACCCGCACTAATTATCTGATTTCAAAAGATAATATCATTATCCACAAAACTGGCACGGCTGTTGCCTTACTCCCTTGCGTGGCGGCGGCTCCAGTCCCCGTCAAGGCAATTCAAAAGCTTGGACAGCGAAAGGAAACACGCAATGCCTCGTCAGATCGCTTTCTACGGCAAGGGTGGTATCGGTAAGTCCACCACGTCCCAGAACACCCTGGCCGCTCTGGTCGAAATGGGCCAGAAGATCCTCATCGTCGGCTGTGATCCCAAGGCCGACTCCACCCGCCTGATCCTCAACACCAAACTCCAAGACACGGTTCTGCACTTGGCCGCCAAGGCGGGCTCGGTTGAAGACCTCGAGCTCGAGGACGTCATGAAGATCGGCTACAAGGGCATCAAATGCACCGAATCCGGCGGCCCGGAACCGGGCGTCGGGTGCGCTGGCCGCGGCGTCATCACCGCCATCAACTTCCTGGAAGAAAACGGCGCCTATGACGACGTCGATTACGTCTCCTATGACGTGCTGGGCGACGTGGTTTGCGGTGGCTTCGCCATGCCGATCCGCGAAAACAAGGCCCAGGAAATCTACATCGTCATGTCCGGCGAAATGATGGCGCTGTTCGCCGCCAACAACATCGCCAAGGGCATCTTGAAATATGCCGGTTCGGGCGGGGTGCGTCTGGGCGGGCTGATCTGCAACGAGCGCCAGACCGACCGCGAAATCGAGTTGGCCGAAGCCCTGGCCAAGCGCCTCAACACCCAGATGATCCACTTTGTCCCGCGCGACAACGTGGTTCAGCACGCTGAGCTGCGCCGCCAGACGGTCATTCAGTACAACCCCGACTGCAAGCAGGCCGGCGAATACCGTCAATTGGCCACCAAGATCCACGCCAATGCCGGCAAGGGCACCATCCCCACCCCCATCAGCATGGAAGAGCTGGAAGATATGCTGATCGAGTTCGGCATCATGAAGACCGACGAACAGCAACTGGCCGAATTGCAGGCCAAGGAACGCACCATGTGCAGCGCCGGTTAAAAGCCCCCCTCGCAATCGGATGCCTGCCATGTCTCCCGCCGCCACCCCTCCCGGCGGCGGGAGAGCCCCCTCGTTAGAAGGAGAAGGCTCATGAGCCTCGACGAAACCAACGATACCGCGTTCCATGAAGACCTGATCAAGGAGGTTCTGGCGCAGTATCCCGAAAAGGCCGCTAAAAAGCGCGCCCGCCATCTGAACGTCATGAAGGAAGACGAAGCTGCGGGCTCATCGTCCTGCGGCGTCAAATCCAACGTGAAATCCGTCCCCGGCGTCATGACCATTCGTGGCTGCGCCTATGCCGGGTCCAAGGGTGTGGTGTGGGGTCCGGTCAAGGACATGCTGCACATTTCCCACGGGCCGGTGGGCTGTGGTCAATATTCCTGGTCCCAACGTCGCAACTACTTCACCGGCACGGTGGGCATCGATTCCTTCGTGACCATGCAGATCACCTCGGACTTCCAGGAACGCGACATCGTCTTCGGCGGCGACAAGAACCTGGACAAGATGCTCGATGAACTGAACGGTCTGTTTCCGTTGAGCAACGGCATCTCGATCCAGTCGGAATGCCCCATCGGCCTGATCGGCGACGATATCGAAGCCGTCGCCAAGAAGAAGAACAAGGACATCGGCAAGCCGGTCGTGCCGGTGCGGTGCGAAGGTTTCCGCGGCGTCTCCCAGTCTCTGGGCCACCATATCGCCAATGACGCCATCCGCGACTGGGTCTTCGACAAGGCTGCGCCCGAATGGGAAACCAGCCCCTATGACGTCAACCTGATCGCCGATTACAACATCGGCGGCGACGCCTGGCCGTCGCGCAGGCTGCTGGAAGAGATGGGCCTGCGGGTCATCGGCTCGTGGTCCGGCGACGCCACCTTGGCGGAAATGGAACGCGCCCCCAAAGCGAAGCTGAACCTGATCCACTGCTATCGGTCGATGAACTACATCTGCCGCCACATGGAAGAGAAGTACAATATTCCGTGGGTGGAATATAACTTCTTTGGCCCCAGCCAGATCGCCAAAAGCCTGCGCACGATTGCCAGCCATTTCGACGAAACCATCCAAAAGAAAGCTGAAGAGGTCATCGCCAAATACCAGCCCCTGGTCGATGCGATTTTGGCCAAATACAAGCCCCGGCTGGAAGGCAAGAAGGTCATGCTCTATGTGGGCGGCCTGCGTCCCCGCCACGTCGCCGACGCCTATGACGACCTGGGCATGAACGTGGTCGGCACCGGCTATGAATTCGCTCACAACGACGATTATCAGCGCACCACCGAATATGTGAAGCAGGGCACGCTGATCTATGACGACGTCTCGGGCTACGAGCTTGAGAAGTTCATCGAAAGAATTCGTCCCGATCTGGTCGGGTCCGGCATCAAGGAAAAATACGCGACCCAGAAGATGGGCGTTCCCTTCCGCCAAATGCATTCATGGGACTATTCCGGCCCCTATCACGGCTATGACGGCTTTGCCATCTTCGCCCGCGACATGGACATGGCCGTAAACAGCCCGGTCTGGAGCAAGTTCAAGGCGCCCTGGAAGGCAGCCTGACCGACATCCCCTTTTTTCAAACACCCTCCCCGCCTGTGCGACGCCCAAAAACCGGGGGTGCAGGACGGCAGAAGGAGAAATTGTCATGCCACAGAGCGCCGATCAGGTCAAAGACCACATTTCCCTGTTTCAGGAACCTGAATACAAGGAACTCTTCGCCAGCAAAAAGGCCCAGTTCGAATGCCGCCACAGCGACGAAACCGTCGCTGCCCAGGCGGAATACACCAAGACCTGGGAATACCGCGAAAAGAATTTTGCGCGCGAAATCGCCGTGATCAATCCCGCCAAGGCCTGCCAGCCTTTGGGGGCGGTGTTCGCCGCCGCCGGGTTCGAGGGGACCTTGCCTTATGTGCACGGTTCTCAGGGCTGCGTCGCCTATTTCCGTTCGCACCTTGCCCGCCACTTCAAGGAAGCCGTACCGATCGTCGCCGATTCCATGACCGAAGACGCAGCCGTGTTCGGCGGTCTGAACAATATCGTCGAAGGCCTGCAGAACGCCTACACTCTGTACAAGCCGAAGATGATCGCGGTTTCGACCACCTGCATGGCGGAAGTCATCGGCGACGACTTGTCGGCCTTTATCGCCACCGCCAAGGAAAAGGGATCCGTCCCTGAAGACTTCCCTGTTCCCTTCGCCCACACGCCGTCTTTTGTCGGCAGCCACGTGGTCGGCTACGACAACCAAATGAAGGGAATTCTGAACTACTTCTGGGATCGCGAAAAAGGCGACACGAAGCCCGGAACCAGCAATGGCAAGCTGAACATTATTCCCGGCTTTGACGGCTATGCCGTGGCCAACAACCGCGAGCTCAAGCGGTATCTGGACAGTATGGGCGTTGCCTATACCATCCTGGGCGAAGTGTCGGATGTCTATGACACCCCCTCCGACGGCGAATACCGCATGTATGATGGCGGCACCAGCCTGGATGACACCCGCGACGCCATCAACAGCAAAGCCACCCTTTCGCTTCAGGAATTTTGCACGCTGAAAACCCTGGAATACGTAAAGGACAAGGGCCAGACCGTCTCGGCCATGAATTACCCCATGGGGATTTCCGCCACCGACGCCTTGCTGATGAAGATTTCCGAACTGAGCGGCTGCCCGATCCCCGAATCGATCGAAAAAGAACGCGGTCGCCTGGTCGATGCCATCACCGACAGCCAAGCCTGGTTGCATGGCAAGAAATTCGCGGTCTTCGGCGACCCCGACTTCACTTTGGGCATGACCGCCTTTCTGCTGGAAATGGGCTGCGAGCCGTCACACGTGCTGTGCACCAACGGCAGCGCCGAATGGGATGCCAAGGCCAAGGCCTTGCTGGCAAGCTCTCCCTTCGGAAGCGCGGGTCAGGTGTGGCGCGGAAAGGATTTGTGGCATCTGCGCTCGTTGCTGTTCACCGAGCCGGTGGATTTCCTGATCGGTTCGTCTTACGGCAAATATCTGGAAAAGGATACCGGCACGCCCCTGATCCGCCTGACCTTCCCGGTCTTTGACCGTCACCATCACCACCGCTTCCCCACCCTGGGCTATCAGGGCGCCTTGCGGGTTCTGGTGGAAATTCTCGATCGTGTCTTTGAAGTGGCCGACGCCTCTTCCGACATCTCCTATGACTTGACGAGGTGATCTCCGTCCCCTCATGACTTGATCCCCGGAACGGTTTCCGCTCCGGGGATTTTTTTATGTTCTGGCCCTCACACCGCCAGGATCACGTGGCTGGCGTCGAAAATCGCCGTCGCCTGATCCCCCACCGTCAAATCCATATCCAGGGCAGAATTGCGCGTAATGATCGCCGTGATGCTTTTGCCGTCGCCAATGTCCAGCGTGATCTCATAATTGACCGGACCTTCGGAAATCAGGGTGATGGTTCCAGGGATCTTGTTGCGCGCCGAAAGGCGCAAGGGCGCATCCCCCACCGCCAACATAATGAAGGGGGCCTTCACCAAAGCCATGACCGTATCGCCGACAGCCAGTTCCAAATCCCGCAGGCTGTCCATGGTGATCATCGCCGTCAGCGGACTGCTGGGCGACAAACGCAGGGTCACCTCGGCATTCACCGCCCCAGATCGAATATCGGTTACAGTGCAGAAAAAGGCGTTACGGGCGCTGGTTTTCATGCCGAAACTCCACAGCAGGAAAGAAGGATCGTCCTGCCCAACCTCTCCCCCCAATACAGGGGCGATCCGCTCCAGGCGATGCTCCAACATTCGGTATCCCTTGATCAGGCTGCGGCCTGCGGGGGTAACGCTGACCGCGTCGTCAGGACATCCACCGGCCAAGCCCAGAACGGCGGGCGTGGGAAGAAAAGTATTAATGGAGCTCAGAGCCTCCCGGGCGGCTTTGTCATTGAGACCGACCGCCTGCGCCGCTTTCGTAAGGCTGCCCAGTTCATCGACAGCCGCCAACAGGGTGATATGTTCGCTGCCGATCAGCGATGCTCCGCGACGCCGAAATGTCAGTAACGCCTCGACCTTTTCCTCGGTCATGAGCTTTCTCCCCGCAGGTCGGAGCACAGTGTGCCAAATCCCGTCATCCATTTGGAATCATCTGCTCAATATTAAATCAAAAAGATAATTGCATACATTTATAGCAAAAACCCTTGAGCCAAGTACAGGCTCAAGGGTCTTATGGCTTTAATCCCTATCCGTGAACTTGTTGGCCGAACAAGGAGAGCGGCTCCCCCGCTGCTTCAAAAGACCCATAACGC
>JASLCK010000058.1 GCA_030151865.1 Rhodospirillaceae bacterium
AGCGAAATGCGACAAACCACGCTGAAACAAGGGACGCTCGGCAACCGCCAAAAAGGCCGTTTCAAAATCAGGCAACGAATCTGTAGGCCAATATTTGGCTAAATCAGGATCACTAGTGCTGGTCACCGCCAATTTACGGTAATAGGACGCATTGGAGAGATCGCCCACCAGAGCGTAGGTCAAAGCCACCAGATCGGCAGGCTCGCGCGCAGTGCTGAGTTCGGTAACCGCATATGCGCCAGCGGCAACAGCTCCGGCAGGGTCATCGTTGCAAAGGCAGGCGAGCCCCTTCAGATAGGCCCCCTCGCCCCCCAAATCCTCGTTCGTTGCATCCCGGAATTGCGAAACGATTTCGTCCCACTTACCGTCTGCGGCAAGGACGCGGATTTTGTCGATGGACACAGCTTTATCCCCCGTGACTTCAATGCGAAAGCCGCTGGATTGCCGCTGTTTTAACACCCCACGACAGGACCAGAGATCGCCTTTCGCGCGTGATAGCTTTTTGGAAAAACCGACCGGTCAACGCGGTCGGTTTTTCGCGAATACTTAAGAACAACTGCAGCTAGGAAACCGCAGTTTCAAGCAGACAGATTGATGCTGACATCGGCAGGCTGCGCAACCTCGGCAGAAGCCGCCGGGTTTTCAAGCAACCCCATCGCCAAATCGCGATTGATGCTGATCAGAATATCCAGGGCAGCAGGCTGCGGCGACGCCAAGACCTCGACCGTGTGGCGATCAATAAACGCGGCCAGAGACAAAAGGTTGCCCCGCAAATCATCAGGCAGACCGCATTCCGGACCAAGCATATCGGCCTGGAAGAACGTCCACATCCGCCAGTTCAGACGGACAGCGGCCAAAATGGCATCCTTATCGTTCGCATTGGCGGCCGCTCGCATGCGCAAGGCGGATTCGGTCAATGCCCAGGCCTCAATCTCCCGCGACGATCCCCCCGCTGGAGGGCTCCGATAAATCTGAGTTTTGTCGGCCATGGCTAAGGATCACTCCTTCGTGGTTAATAAGCTCCCGCGCGGTGCGCAGTGCTTGATAAAACTCCCCTACAGCAATATGCGCCTTTAACCGGGAGATAATTTCAAGCGAGCTGGGAGCAGCCTCAAGATAGTCTTGCACCAACTGATTAAGAATCGGTAAACGATTCTCACCATCATCAGGAAACAAATACATACATTGCACAGAAAAATAAATTCTTGTTGCAGGAGTTATCGCTTCATCCGCAACAATGATATCAGCATCTTTAAGAACAGATGCTTTATTATGCAAAATAAATGAAGCCGACCTTGAAGAAACATTTTCAAGAACAGCCCCATTAATGATGATCTTGTGCTTTGGACGGATTTGTATTTTAAGGGCCATCCTAATCTCCAAAAAAAACCGGGAGGGCGAACCCTCCCGGTGCCAGACTTGTACCCGTTAGAATTAACGGAACAGCTGCAACACAGCCTGGTCGGACTGGTTCGCCATCGACATCGACTGAACGCCCAGCGACTGACGGGTCTGCAGAGAGACCATGTTGGCGCTTTCGGTGTTCAGATCAGCGACGGTGAGCTTGCTAGAGCCGCCCTGGAGGGTGTTGATGTAGTTCTTGGTGAAGTCCAGACGGACTTGCAGGATCGCGACGTTGTTACCCATGGTGGCCGACTTAGCGCGGACATTCTGGATGGTGGCGTCGAGATAGGTCTGCATCTTATCCGCAGCGGAGTTGAACTTCGCCAGGATCGAAGCCATGGACAACTTATACCCCGACAGCGTCCCGGTAATACCAGCCTTATTCAGCAACTGCGTCACATTCGAAGCCTTGCTGAGGGAGATGGCACCGCCCGAGCTGCTCACAAACAGCTTCGAGACGTTCATATTGACGCCCTGGACCTTCAAGCTCGACGCCGACTTTTCCGAGAAGTAGACAGTCAGAGTCGAAGACGTGGAGTTGACCAGGTTCAGACCGTTATAGCTCGCATCGCCAACCAGATTTTGGATCTGCATGTTGAGGTTTTGAAGCTGGGTCTGATACGCCTTACGCTGGCTCGAGGAGCCAGAACGGGCGCTGTCAATAATACCCTTGAACTGCTTGAGCAGGCTTTCGATCGAGGTCAGAGCGTTCGACGCCGCGGTAACGGTGCTGACGGCCTGGTCGATCGAGTCCTTGCGAGTGCTCATGTCGTCGGCACGGTCGCTCAAAGACTTCGAGGTGAAATATTTTTGGGCATCATCAACGGCATTGGACACCGCCAAACCGGTGGACAGATGCTGCTGCGTGGTGGAAATCTGCGACTTGGTGTTGTTCAAGGACAACAGGGTGTCGCGGATACCATTGGTCAAGACGATACCAGACATAGCAAACTCCTTTCTGAGTCGCGCCACATTCCTTGTGGCCAAGCGCCCTTCTGGCGCTCACCAAGAATAGTAATAAACCGCCCTCCCAGAATCCACTGTTTTTTTCGCTCACCTTGCCGTGATGTATTTTTCTAATTGTTTGTATTTTAACGTTTTTTTCATACTCACCGGCAAATCCGGACCACATCATCCAACCGCTTGGATTCTTTGGGATATTTACCCTGAAGACAAAACAAAGCCCCTGGCCGGACAATCGACCAGGGGCTTCTCTCTGCCGCTTCCAAGAACCGGAAGGGCGATTATTTTACCGCTTGATGTTGATCAGATCGTCCAACATCTGGTCGGCGGTGGTGATGATCTTGGCCGAGGCCGAATAGGCCCGCTGCACGGTGATCATGGTGGTGAATTCGGTACCCAGATCGACGGTGGACGCTTCCAGCGAGGAGGCCGACACCTGACCGGACCCAGCTTCGCCCGGCTGGCGCACGGTATAGGACCCCGACGTGGTGGTGTCCTGATAGACGTTGCCGGTCAGCGACGACATGCCATCGGGGTTGGAGAAGGTGGCGATCGGGATCTGGAACACCGGGGCACGCACGCCGTTGTCGAACAGTGCGGTGACGATGCCATCGGCGCCGATGGACACACCCGAGAAGTTGCCGAATTTGGCGCCGTTCTGGGTGATGTTGCCGATCGAGTAGGAGCCCGACAACTGATTGATGCCGTTGCTCTGATTGAGACTACCGAAATTCAGACTGATCCAAGGCTTGGTGGAGGACGAACCGCTGGCCTGGGTCTGGTCTTCCGCGCCGTTGGCCCAGCGCATTTCCATGGTGTTGGGGATGATCGATGCCGGGGTACCATCACCGTTGAAGGTCATGGCGCTGCCAGTTTTGGAGTCGTAAACACCGGTGGTGCCGAAAGTGACAGTCGAGCTGGCCCCCTTGCCACTGGCCCAGGTAAAGTCGCTGATGGTGCCGCCATTATCCAGAGTAACCCCGACCGGAGCCGAAGACGACGTGGCCGCCAGGGTGACCGTGCCGTTGGTCACTGTCACCGCAGAGTAGTTTGCCAGCGGCTTGCCTGCGCCAATCAACTGATTCATGAAAGACGCGACGTTGGCGGCAACCTGATTGGCGGTGGTGGCGGGCGTGTTGGGCAAAGCGGTGTAGGAACCACCCAAAGACCCCGCAGTCCCGTTGACGATGCTGGTCCAGGGCATGGAGACCGAGCCGACCACCAGATTGCCCGAGGTCGGGACGTTATTCACCGTGAAGGACTGCGACGTCCCGGTAATGGCTGAATAGCCGGAATAGATGGCATCGACAGTGAAGACGCCGGGCGTGGCGCTGTTGCTGCCAACGCCGGTGCCGCTTTCGACGATCGAACTGCCCAAGCCGGTGGTGGCATTGCTGGTGCAGTCGATGCTGACCTGCCCGGCCCCCGGCTCCTGATTGATGCGCAGCACATTGGCATTGGCCTGGAAGCGGTTGTTGCCATCCGCCAAACCACCCAAAAACGCCCCGGAAATATTGGGATTGGCGGTGCTGTTGGTGCACATGCTGTCGATCTTGTTCTTGATGGCCGACACCAAAGCGGTGGTGCCGGTCAGCGTGTTCAGATCGACGCCCATGACCTTGCCGGCATCGCTGGTCGGGTCGGTGCCGCCGATACCGCTGTTATAGAACTGCACCTTGATGCCGTTCATCTGAAAGTAAGATCCGGCGGCGGGGATGGACGTAAACTCCACCTGCCCGGCGGCGGCATAAACCTGACGACCATTGGCGACAGTATAGTTGGTCAAAGCGACCGACGCCGCCCCGCTCGGCGGGGTCACCGCCAGGCTCCAGGAATTGGCGGCAGTCTTCGTCCACTGGAACTGCGAGCTGGACGTATTGCCCAGCGAGTCATAGGTCAACACGTTGCTGGTATGAATGCCGCCCAGGGACGGATTATTGGGATCATAGATCGCATCGCCCGACGGCAGATTGGCCTGGACCGAGATGTTCGAGGTCGCCTGAGCCGTCCCGCCGATGGTGTTGACGTTGAACGCCTTCAGTTCACTCGGATTGACGATGTTCTGATTGATATAGTGGTACGACCCATCGGACTGGGTATAGGCACGCATATAGGCGTTGCCGTTGATGTTGATGGTGCCCGCCACTGAAGCGGGGCTGTTGTCGGTGGGGGTCAGCGGCCAGCCTTGCAGATAAAAGCCCGAAGCGTTCTGCAAATAACCGTTCTTGTCAGGCTTGAACGAACCGGCGCGGGTATAAGCGAACTGACCGCCCTGAAGGGTCGGATCGGAAACCGAGTTGACGATGAAGAAGCCCTGTCCCGACAGCGAGATATCGGTCGAAGACGTGGTGCCCTGCAACAGCCCCTGAACGTCGATGCCCGCACGCGGCTTGGACTGCACGCCACCCGGAGAATATTCAGTCGACGACACCTGATGGGTCACCAGGGTCTGGAAGTTCACCTGGGTGCCCTTATAGCCGATGGTGTTGACGTTCGAGATGTTGTCCGAGATCGCGCCCATGGCGCTCGACTGCGAGGAAAGGCCTGAAACGCCCGAGAAGAGTGCACCATATAAGCTCATGTCATCCTCCTGTGCTGCCCGTCGATCCCTGCTCCGTTGGGGACGCAGGCCGCGAGGTGTTCAATCCGTTAAAACCCGTCACTCAATCCCTGATGCCGCGGCCTTAGCTGCCCGACGTCGGCTTCGAACCAGAAGAACTGGAACTGCCAGCCACCACCTTCAGCACGTCCTTCAGGTTCATGGTCTGGTTGCCCAGATACAGAACCACGTTATTGCTGGTATCCATGCCCAGGCCAGTCACGGTACCCACCACGGCGGCATCCATCTGAGTGTTGCTGCCATCGGTGCCCGCACCGTTGATGGTGATTTTGTAATTACCGTCTGCTTGCTGCTTGCCGTAGCTGTCGGTGCCATCCCAATTGATGGAATGGGTGCCCGCCGTGTTGTCCAAGGTCAGGGTCTTGACGATGTTGCCAGCCGAATCGGCGATGGTGGCGGTCACCTTGTTCATATTGGCGGGCGTGGTGTAGGAGAACGAGGCCGCGCCGCTTTGCAGCGGCAACAGCGACCCCACACCCTGCACCTTAGAGCCCAGATAGTTGACCGCGCTGGCCATTTCCGACGAGCGCTGAGCCGTCAGCAACTGTTCCAGATTCGAGTTGGTGTTGATCTGCTGTTCGACACTGGAGAACTGCACCAACTGGTTGGTGAACTGGGTGGTGTCCATCGGCGACAGCGGGTCCTGATGCTGCAACTGAGACGTCAGCAGCTTCAGGAAGGTGTTCATGTTGCCGGCCAGCGACTGCTGAGCCTGCGCCGATTTGCTGGTGCTGCTCGAGCTGTTGGACGTGCTGCTGGCCGAGGGGACGGCGTTGGCGGCGTAGGCGAGGGTCGCGACCATGATCCGGTCTCCCGTTAGACGTTAATATCGACGCCGCCGCGCGAAGCGGCACGCATCTGAGTGGCGATCGGCCCGACAGCGACGGGGGCATCGGCATCGGCGCTCAGGTCAACCCCGCGCATCCGGGCCGGAGTGGCGTCGCGTTGAGCCTGTTGTTGCTGCTGCTGTTGCTGCTGATCGCCGCGCAATTGGAACGACAGCGAATTGCTGTCGGCGTTCAGACCGACTTCCTTCAGCGACTGCTGCAAGCCCGATGCATCCTGCTTCAACATCTGCAGGGTCTCGGGATTGTCGGCAGTGACGGTCGCCTTGACCTGACCGTCGCCCAGCATCTCCAGCTTGACCGAGACATTGCCCAGATCGCCGGGGCTCAACTGCACTTTGATGGTGTCGTTGCCGGTCTTGACGTTCTTTTGGATCTGCACCTTCAGCTGATCGGCAGCCGACAATTGCGGCATGGCCGGAGCCGCCGCCGTGGCCTGACCCTTGGCGGTTTGCGCCGTCTGCGCGGCACCGCCGGGGGCTGCCATATTGGCCATCGGGGCCATGGTCTGGGTCGGCGCGCCGGCCGATCCGGTGGCGCTGGCGGCACCGACACCCTGAACCTGCTTGCCCTGCGCGGCCATCACATCGGCATTGGCGGCCGGACCGGCCTGAACCTGGGTCGCGGCCTCGGCCGCAACGGCGGATGCCTGATCGACGCCCGCCGCCGGGCTTTGCCCCTGCGACACGTCCTGCTGAGGCTGCGCCCCCTGGACTGCCTGGGCGGCCTGCTGACCGTTGTCCGACGGCTGCTGCCCCATTTGCTGCTGACCGGCCTGCTGCTGATTGGCATCGGCAAGAACTGCCGAGGGAGCCAAAGCGGCGGTGGTCTGCGGCGCGACCGACGGAGCCTGCGTATCGCTGGCGACCGTCACGCTGCCGGGCGTCGCCGAAGCCGCGACGGCACTGGCATTGGCCGGAGCCGTCGCCTGAGCATTTTGAACGGCGGCAGTTTTTGCCGCGGTCGGGGCCGCAGTCGGCGTACCGGCCGCGGCGGTCTGCCCGACATCGGCGGCGGCGGCCTGAGCGGCAATCTGAACCGGGGTGGCGGCATTCTGCGCGGCGGCAGCTTGAGCCGCGTCCCCCTGCGCCGGAGCTGTCTGTTGGGCTGCGGGCTGCTGAGCCTGAGCACCCTGAACCGGCTGCGCCCCCTGCGGAGCGGCTTGCTGAGCCTGGGGAGTGCCAGCAGCGGCGATAGCGGCAGTCGGCGCGGCGGTGGCCTGAGCAGCGGCGGCCTGGACGGCCACCACCGGGGAAACCGGCGCGGCAACCATCGCCAGAACTACGGACGCGTCATCTTCCTGAGCGCTGTCGTCACTGGACTGGTCGGTGGTCTGATCATCGGTCTGATCGGCCTGAGCGCTCTTGCCCTTGGCGGGGGCGGCGCGGGTCACGTTGCTGGAGGACGCATCATCGTTCGCTGACGAAACCGCGTCCTGAGCATTGGACGTCGCATCCTGGCGGGCCTTGGCGGCGGACCGGGACGAATTGCGCGGCGAAGCGGCGGTCGATTGGGACGACGGAGACGGCTGATTGGCTGACGCCTGAGCATTCTGGGCGGCATTGTCGGTAGTCGCCGACATCATTCCCATCAACGTCGAAGCGCTGCTGGCCATCGAGGCGGAGCTGAACCCACCGAACCCGCGCTGAGCCAACAACGCGGCGAAGCCGGCCGAGCCGTCGCCTTGCGAGTCTTTCGAGCCCTGGCTCGTCTGGTTGGTCCGCAATGCGGAGTTGATCGAATTCACGTCCATCGGTTTCGTCCCATTGAAATCGGGTCGCCACATACTGAGCAACCAGCGTGCCAATGGCGGAATTCTGCGGTTTTATCTCCATATCACCGGCAAAACCGGCCAACCCTGCGGCGTGAAGAGGGAAAATATTGCCGAGCCAGGAAGAACTTGCCGCCTGTTTGTCAGCATGAAACCATTCCCCTTTCGTGAAACAACGACACTAAAGTGTGACGACCATCACAGCCGGAAGGATCAAACCGGCTAATATTCGGCATTTCACTTGAAAAATACCGCGCAGAATCCTAACCTTATTTCTGTACTAAGGTGCGAGGTGTGCCGTGCGTATCAATCTAGACACCACCACCACCCCGATGTGGATTCCGACCCGGACCAGTCAGGCTGCGTCCGAGAGCGCTACCCCCACGCCTCACTACGCCCCGCTTTACAGCAGCCCGGTGATTGCGCTGGATCGGGACACCGGCATCGCCGTCCTGCAATTCCGCGATCCCATGACCGGCCACCCGATTTCGCAGGTTCCGTCAGAAACCGTTGCGCGGGAATATCAGGCCAACGCCGTCAAGCTGGAACAGGCTCTGCTGCACGGGACTCCGACGCAGGTGAATGCGGCGGCCAATGCCGCACCGCAAAGCGCCGGACAGACCGACCAGAATGGCTCGGCTTTCGCCGGAACCAAACAGGGCACGGATCAGCCTCAACCGGGCATTCCCCAGTCTGCGGGACCGGCACAGATCAAAGAGCCCAGCCCAATCGGTACGGGAACGGCCCCCTCTGCGCCCAGTTCGGATTCTGGCACGTACAGCGGCGCCGCCTCCAGTGGTCAAACCACCGGATCGACGTTCTCGGTCAACGCCTGAAAACAGGTTTGAAAGGCCGTTTGCGGTCTGGGTTCCGCACACAGTAGGACCGCGTTATATCTGACTCTCGGCGCTTTGCCGCATCAGACACGAAGGGCACCCTTCCAAGGGGTGCCCTTTTTATATTAAGCCCTTACCAGGCGCTCAGGCCGCCATCGATGATCAGGTTTTGCCCCGTTACATAACTTGAAGCATCCGATGCCAGATAAAGGATGGCGCCGATCAGTTCGTCCGGCTGGCCCATCCGTCCCATGGGCACCCGTGCCCCGTAACGCTGCTTAAAAGTTTCGTTCTGACCGCTTTCGATACCGCCGAAGGTCACGGTATTGACGCGGATGCCCGCATCGGCCCAATAGGTCGCCAGATATTTGGTCAGCCCCACCACAGCCGCCTTGGACGCCGCATAGACGGCGGGCGTGTTGATCTGGCGTCCCAGATAGAACGATCCTTCGTAGATCCGTTTGTCCGCCCCCATGATCCCATAGATGGACGAGCTTTGGATGATGCTGCCGCTTTTCTGCGCCACCATCCGCCGCCCCACCGCCTGGGACATCAGGAACATGCCGTCGATATTGACCGCCGTGATATCGCGCCAGGTTTGCAGGGAAAACTCTTCATAGGGAGCAAAAAAGGCGTCCAAATCCTTGCCCTTGCTGGCGGCATTGTTCAGCAGCACATCAATGCGGCCGAAAGCATCGATCACGCTCTGCACCGCCGCCTCGGCCGAAGCCGGATCGGACACGTCGCAGGCCACCGCCAAGGCGCGCCCGCCATCGGCACGGATGGCGGCGGCAACCTTTTCAGCATCGTCGGCAACCAGATCCAGCACCGCCACGATGCCCCCCTGCGCCGCCAGCGCCGGGCAAAAATGCCGCCCCAAAATCCCCGCACCGCCGGTCACCACGATGACCTTGTCTTGCAGGCTCAGCAATTCCTGAGGCGCCTTCATCATTGAACTCCTTCGATCCGGTCAGCCAGCCCCAGCTTTTCGAACAACATCTCGACGATCATGAAATCCAATTCATGATCAATGTCATGCGACCGCTCGGCGGGCATTTCGTAAAGCTGGGTATTGTCATAAAAAACGCGGGGATCGGCGGCGAACAAATCACGGCGCCAGACATAGATCGATGCATTCATGTCGAAACAAGCGGGCGCATCCTGGCGGCGCACCACAGGCTTCTCCAGACGTTTGCTCACACCCACCCGGCCATCCGCGCCACGTTCCACCAGATTGAAATAAGGCGAGCGATGGGCGGGCGATCCGGTAATGACGTTGTCGGCGCTGCCCTGTTCCAGCAGGCGCACCGCCCCGGCGATATCTTCGGGCAGACGCAGCGGCGCGGTGGCATCCAGATCGACCAAAATGTCGTAGGGATGCCCGGCCTCGGCCTCGGCCGCCAACAGGGCATGGCGGATGGCAGGGGCCTTGGCCGCCGTATCGCTGGCCAGATCAAGGGGACGCTCCACTACCTGATCTGCCCCGGCAGCCAGGGCAGCGGCACGGATATCGGCGGAATCGCTGGACACGCAGATACGGTCAAACAGCCCGGTCGCTTTAGCCTGCAACACGGTCCAGGCAATGAGCGGACGCCCGGCCAACAGACGGACATTCTTACCCGGCACGCCTTTCGAGCCGCCCCGGGCGCAGATGGTGCACAGTCGTTTCATGGCGTCACCCATTGACGAGACGCTGCGGCGGTTTCAACGGCACCAATCAGCGCCATCACCCGCAGGCCAGAAGAATAATCACAAACATCCAATCCAGCCTCTTCGAGAACAGACCGGTGCATATCGCGGATGGGACCGTTGCGGTCACAAACGATCTGTTCGACGCGGCCATCCTGCTCGATCACGCCCCGGACCAGATCAACGGCAATCGTCGTATCCTCGGTCACCGCGACAATGCGGCGCTGACCGATGCGATCCAAATAATTCATTTGCAGCGATGCCATGGCGCATCCCTGGAAACGCCCCAGGATGCTCCAAGCGTCGTCACTATCCCAGGTCACATCCCCCAGACGCCCCCCCAGCGCCGTCACGGCGCGGCATTCGCCAAACAGCCACAGCGCCAAATCCAGTTCATGGCTCAGATCCCGCAGCACACCGCCGCCTTGGGAGGCCTGAGCGGAATAACTGTCGCGGCCAGTGCGATGCACCCGCCAGCTATCCAGATGTTGGCCGACATAGAATTGCGCGCTCAAAACCTGCCGTCCCGCCAGCAAATCGCGCAGGCGCCGCAGGCCGGGATGAAACCGTAATTGATACCCGACATAGACCGGAACCGGAAAATCACTTGCCAGATCGGGGGGCAAAACAGGGTCGGAAAACAAGGGTTTTTCCACCATCACCCGCTGCGCCACACCGGTTTGCGCCAACTGCCGCAGGGCGTCGTCATGACGTGCGGTTTCGGTCGCAACCACCGCATAAGCGAAATGTCCAGACCGTGCCGCTTCGGCGATACTGGGAAAGCGGTTACAGGCAACATCCTGCAAAGGACGCCGACTGACCACCGACACATCCAACCCCATTTCCGTCAAGATGCCGACATGGCGGGCACCGATCGATCCATAACCGACGACCAGCGCCCTGCACTGCCCTTTTTCAGCCGAATTGGTCAAGACAGCGCGCCCGGAAAATCGTGCGACGCGCGATCAAAATCTTCGGGACGGCCAATATCCAGCCAATATTCATAAATGGGGAAAACGTGAACCGGCTGTTCCTCATCGATCAGGTATTGCAGCAGTTCCGGCATGTCCAGCGGCTGCCCCGGCTCGATGGCGGCGATCACCTGCGGCGACAGAACATAAATTCCCGCACTGATCAGATGACGATAAACCGGCTTCTCGACGATGCTTTGCACCTTGTGGCCATCGGTTTCGATAACGCCATAAGGAACCTGATACGTCTGGGTCTGCCCACACAGGGTGGCGGTGGCGCGACTGCGTTCGTGGAACTGGATCAGTTCGGCGAAATTGACCTGATTGAGCAGATCGGCATTCATCACCAATACTGGCAATCCGCCCGTATTGTCCAACATGCTGAGCGCCCCCGCCGTGCCCAGCGGGGAGGTTTCCTCGACATAGCGGATTTTCACGTTCCAGCGCGAACCGTCCCCGAAATAGTCCTTGATCTTGTCGGCCATGTAATGGACGGCGATACAGAAATTGCTGAAGCCCTGCGCCGCCAGGGACATGATGATGTTTTCCAAAATAGGCTTGCCCGAAACCTTCAGCATCGGCTTGGGCATGGTGTCGGTCAGCGGACGCAACCGCTTGCCAAAGCCGCCCGCCATCAGAAAGACGGTATTGTCGAACTTTGGGCTCTCGAACTGTTCGCGCAGAAATTCCACCGCGACCACGCGGCCGTCCAGATCGACGACGGGGATATGCGAGATCTTACGAGCCTTCATCAGCCCGAGAATTTGCCGTTTCGAAGCGGTCAGCGGCACTGTCAACGGCATCGACATCACGCTCGACACCGGACTGGAAAGGGTTTCATGGCGCAGCAGGGCGCGGCGGATATCGCCGTCTGTCACCACCCCAAGCAGTTTATCGGCCGCATCGACCACAAGGGCAATCTGCATGCCCCCTTCGTTGATG
>JASLCK010000116.1 GCA_030151865.1 Rhodospirillaceae bacterium
TGACGGGAATCGCCGTTGGTGAACAGCCACTTGTTGAACTTCAGCGACAGGCTGCCGTCGGCGCGCAAGGCGTCGATCCAACCCAATTGCTGTTCCGAGAACTGGCCGCCCTTGTCGAGATCGCGGGAGGTATGGCCCTTGATCAACTGATCGACCTGCGACACCACCGGCACCCAGACCTTGACCACGCTGCCGATCAGGCTGGGATCGGACAGAACCACCTTGCGGACTTCCAAGTCCGCGCCGGGGCTCAACAGCGCGTTCAGTTCACGCTTGGAATTGCGATTGGCCGCCGCATCGGGGAAGCGGGCCGCCATGGCGGTCTTGACCAAGGCCATGTAATCGGCGCGCCCCATCACCTTGGCGTCGTGAGTGCCGTCGGGATCGATCACCGCCGGATCCAGCGTCACCGAAAGCTGCACCTCGGCCTGGACAAAGGCCGTGTACCCGCCGCCGATGATGCTGACCATCAGCACCGCCAGGAAGGCCAGAGCGATGACGATGGAGGCGACGCCATAGGCGCGGAACCGCTTTTCCACCGCGTAACGCTGCTTCAGCCGCGCTTCGACCTTTTGGGCGATCGCGGACACGCGAACCTGCTGTTCCACCATCTCAGTCATATTTTTCTCGGTATTTCCGGACGACATGAAGCGCCACCACGTTCAGGGCCAAGGTCACGACGAACAGCACCAGGCCCAGGGCAAAGGCCGACAGGGTCTTGGGGCTGTCGAATTCCTGGTCGCCGACCAGAAGCGTGACGATCTGCACGGTGACGGTGGTCACCGCTTCAAAGGGATTGGCGGTCAGGCGGGCCGACAGACCGGCGGCCATGACCACGATCATGGTTTCGCCGATGGCGCGCGAAATCGCCAACAGGATGCCGCCGATGATGCCGGGCAGCGCAGCGGGAATAACCACCTGCTTGATGGTTTCCGACCGGGTCGCGCCCAGGCCGTAAGCCCCCTGGCGCAGGCTGTCGGGAACAGCGGTGATGACGTCGTCGGACAAGGACGAGATGAAGGGGATGATCATGATGCCCATGACCAGACCCGCCGACAGCGCGCTTTCAGACGAAATGTTCATACCCACCATGGCGCCCAAATTATGTAGCGCCGGAGCCACGGTCAGCACGGCAAAGAAGCCGTAGACCACGGTCGGGATGCCCGCCAGAACTTCCAGCAGGGGCTTGGCGAAGGCGCGCACCTTGGGATGGGCGTATTCGGACATATAGATGGCCGACAACAGGCCGATCGGCACCGCCACGACCATGGCGACGATGCTGATCAGCATGGTGCCCGCAAACAGCGGAACCGCGCCGAACGCACCCGACGCGCCGACCTGATCGGTGCGCATGGCCATCTGCGGGCTCCATTCCAGGCCCAGCAGGAAATCGAAGAACGGCACCTTGTGGAAGAAGCGCAGGCTTTCGAACAACAGCGACAGCACGATGCCGATGGTGGTGAAGATCGCCACCGTCGAGCTGGCGATCAGGAACACCTTAACCGCCGATTCCACCTTGTTGCGGGCGCGCAGATCGGGGCGGATCAGGCGAATGCCAACCAGAACGCCCGCCAGGGCCAAGGCCAGGGCGGCAACCGCCATGGCGGCAAAGCTGGTGGCGCGCAGGCTGTGATAATGCTCGGCCGCGGCAGCGACCACCGGCGAGGAAGCGTGGATGTAATTGCCCGACGATCCCAATTGGCGCACTTCGTTGATGATCAGATCAAGGCTGACGGCATCGACCGACCGGGTTTCCGGCGGCAGCGCATCGATCACCAGACCACGCAGGATGGTGGGTTCGAACCCCAGCCACAAGGCAATCAGCGCCACGGCGGGAACCCCGCACCACAGCGCCACATAGAACCCGTAATAGGCTGGAAGGGAATGAAGCGACGAAACTCGCGGTCCCGCCACCTGTACAGCGCGGCCCCGCCCCATTCTAAAGCCGACGAATGTCAGCAGGAGCAGAACGACGAGCAGAATGGAGAATTGCATGGGCTTTGCCGTCTTACCTTACCGGATTGACAGAGAAAAGCCCCCGACGATCCACCAGGGACCGCCGGGGGCGGGGTACATCAGATTACAGCTTCAGGTCGGGCAGTTCCTTGCCCTTGGCGGCTTCGGACTTGCGCTGCGCGTCCGGCGCGGCGATCAGGCCCTTTTCCACCAGATAACCTTCCTTGCCCCAGGTCTTTTCCGCGGTGAATTCGGCAATATATTCCTTGATGCCGGGGATCACGCCGACATGGTCCTTCTTGACGTAGAAGAACAGCGGGCGCGACAGCGGATACTTGCTGGAAGCAATGTTGTCGTAGGTGGCGATCTGACCGTCCACGGTGGCGGCCTGGATCTTGTCGCCGTTCTGGTCCAGATAGCTGAAGGTCAGGATGCCGACAGCGTGGGGCTGGCTCAGCAGCTTCTGCAGGGTGACGGTGTAGTTTTCCGACACTTCGATGTAAGCGCCGTCTTCACGCACCGCTTCGCAGGCCACCTTCTTGGCGTCCTTGTCGAGGGCCTTGATTTCCGGGAACTTTTCGCAAGCTTCGTCCATCACCAGCTCGACCAGCGCATCGCGGGTCCCGTGGTTCGAGGCCGGGCCGTAAACGACGATGGCTTCGGCGGGCAGCTTGGGGTCGATGTCCGACCACTTCTTATAGGGGTTGGGGACCAGCTTGCCGCCCTGCGGAACGGTCTTGGCCAGACCCTGCCACAGTTCTTCACGGGTCAGGACGTACTGCTTGCCCGACTTGGCGTTGGCAACGACGATGCCGTCATAGCCGATGACGATTTCGGTGACGCCCTTGACGCCGGCCTTCTGACAGGCTTCCAGCTCGCTGGCCTTCATGCGGCGCGAAGCATTGACGATGTCGGGGGTATCTTCGGCAGCGCCGGCGCAGAACAGCTTCATGCCGCCGCCGGTGCCGGTGCTTTCAACAACCGGGGTCTTGAAGCCCGAGGTCTTGCCGAACTGTTCGGCGACCGCGGTGGCGAACGGATAGACAGTCGACGAGCCGACGATGCGGATCTGGTCACGAGCCTGAGCAGCAGAGGCAAAGGCAACGGTCGCCAGAGCGGCGACGGCAAGAGTCTTCCTGATCATAGGTCCTCCAGTGGAAACTGAGGGCCGAAGTACCGTCGGGGGGGACGTCGGCCGGTGAGCCGACAATACCCACGGCCCGCGACACCTGTGTGACGGAAGCGTGAAAGTTCTGTTACATAGATGACGAGGGTCACTTTTGCTAACTTATTGATATATAAGATATTTATATATTTGATAAACAGCCGTCAATCGGCGACTGAAATATGACAAACCGGTCGAGAGTGCCTTGCATCAAGGGGTTAGCACCCTTTCTTGGCATCAGGAGAAATTGGGTGAAAGATTTTCGCCCGCCCCTCGATTATGTCATTTTCCGGTCGCAACCAACCCGCGGTGCCACTTCAGAAACATCCGCCCAGGCACAGCATATAACGTTCAGCCCCCCCTTGTAGATCGGGCTGAAGGGGGGGCTTGCGAGTAAAGTTTAGCGCAACGCCTTGATGTTGGCGGCGTAATCGGGGGTCTTGAAGACCGCGCTGCCCGCCACCAAGACATTGGCCCCGGCTTCGGCCAGTTGCCGGGCATTGGCCGAGGTGACGCCGCCGTCAACCTCGATCTCGATGGGGCGATCACCGATCATCTGACGGATGCGCCGCACTTTGTCGAGGGCCGACGGAATGAAGCTCTGCCCGCCGAAGCCCGGATTGACCGACATCACCAGGATCAGATCGACCCGATCCAGCACGTAGTCCAGCACGCTTTCATGGGTGGCGGGGTTCAGGGATACCCCTGCCTTCTTGCCGAAGGATCGGATCAGTTGCAACGTGCGGTCCAGATGCTTCCCGGCTTCGGCATGCACGGTGATGATGTCTGAACCGGCCTGGGCAAAGGCTTCGATATAGGGATCGACCGGGTCGATCATCAGATGCACGTCAAACACCTTGTTGGTGTGCGGACGCAGCGCCTTAACCACGGCCGGGCCAATGGTGATGTTGGGGACAAAGTGGCCGTCCATCACGTCGATATGGATATATTCGGCCCCGGCGGTATCGATGGCGCGCACTTCCTCGCCCAGGCGGGCGAAATCGGCGGAAAGAATCGAAGGGGCAATCTTCACGGTCATGATCGGACGGGCTCACAAAGGGTTGGCACAAGACATTTGAAAAATACGGACGCCGCCCCACCCCGACAAGGGATGGAGCGGCGTTTTTCCTTCCCCCGTCAAACGGGGGCTATCGCCGTCGCCTTAGGCGAACTTGGGATCGAGCGAGCCGTCCTTATAGCGCTTGGCCATATCGGACAAGGCAATCGCCTTGATCTTGGACGCACGGCCGGCAGCGCCAAACTGTTCATAGCGGGTTTCGCACAGCTTGGTCATGGCGGCGATGGCGGGCTTCAGATAGCTGCGCGGATCGAACTCACCGGGCTTTTCGGCGAACACCTTGCGGATCTGGCCGGTGATGGCCATGCGGCAATCGGTGTCGATGTTGATCTTGCGCACGCCGTGCTTGATGCCTTCGACGATTTCTTCGACCGGAACGCCGAAGGTCTGGGGCATCTGGCCGCCGTACTGGTTGATGATGTCCTGCAATTCCTGCGGCACCGACGACGAGCCATGCATCACCAGATGCAGGTTCGGCATGCGCTTGTTGACTTCCTTGACCACATGCATGGCCAGGATGTCGCCGGTCGGCTTGCGCGAGAACTTGTAAGCGCCGTGGCTGGTGCCCATGGCAATGGCCAGGGCGTCCACCTTGGTGGCCTTGACGAATTCGATGGCCTGATCGGGGTCGGTCAGCAACTGGCTGTGATCCAGGGTGCCTTCGAAGCCGTGACCGTCTTCCTTTTCGCCCTTGCCGGTTTCCAGCGAGCCCAGAACGCCCAGTTCGCCTTCGACCGAAACACCGACCATGTGCGAGAACTCGACGACCTTCTTGGTCACGCCGACATTGTATTCCCAATCGCCGGGGGTCTTGCCGTCTTCATGCAGCGAGCCGTCCATCATCACCGACGAGAAACCGCTGGTGATGGCCGACAGACAGGTTTCCGGGCCGTTGCCATGATCTTGATGCATGCAGACCGGAATATCGGGATAAAGCTCGACGGCGGCCTGGATCAGATGCTTCAGCACCAGATCGTTGGCATAGGCACGCGCACCGCGGCTGGCCTGCAAGATGACCGGGCTGTCGGTCTTCTTGGCGGCAGCCATGATGGCCAGCATCTGTTCCATGTTGTTGATGTTGAACGCAGGCAGGCCGTAGCCATGCTCGGCAGCATCGTCCAACAGTTGGCGCAGCGAAATCAGAGCCATGATGAGTCCACTCCCTTACCCTTTTTTAGCGCCCAAGACGGGCTGCGGCGGCTTCAGCCACTTTGGCGGCGGTGATGCCGAAGAATTCATAAAGCTGGTCAGCCGGAGCCGAAGCGCCAAAGCTTTCCATGCCGACGATGATACCGTCTTCGCCGACATAGCGTTCCCAACCGAAGGTCGCGGCGGCTTCGACAGCCACGCGCAGGCCCTTGCCCAGGACAGAGGCGCGATAATCAGCCCCCTGCTTGTCGAACAGTTCCCAACAGGGCATGGACACCACGGCGGCCTTGATGCCCTTTTCGGCCAGCAAGGCACGGGCCTGCATCGCCAGGGAAACTTCGGTACCGGTGGCGATGATGGTCACATCGCGCTGACCATCCGCTTCGGCCAGGACATAAGCACCCTTGGCCGACAGGTTTTCGCTGGTGTGTTCGGTGCGCAGGGTCGGCACGTTCTGACGCGATAGGGCCAGGGCCGACGGGCCGGTGGCATTGGCGAGGGCCGCCGCATAGCATTCGGCGGTTTCCACCACGTCGGCGGGACGCATCACCAGCAGGTTCGGCATGGCGCGCAGCGAGGCCAGATGTTCGATCGGCTGATGGGTCGGGCCATCTTCGCCCAGACCGATGGAATCGTGGGTCAGCACATGGATGGTGCGCACCCCCATCAGGGCCGACATGCGCAGCGCCGGACGCAGATAATCCGAGAACACGAAGAAGGTGCCGCCATAGGGCAGGATGCCGCCATGCAGGGCCAGACCGTTCATGACCGAGGCCATGCCGTGTTCGCGCACACCGTAATGGATGTAGTTGCCCGAGAAGTCATCATGATTGATCGACTTGGACAGCTTGGTGTTGGTCAGGTTGGAATGGGTCAGGTCGGCCGAGCCGCCCACCAGTTCCGGCACCGCCGCCGCCAACACGTTCAGCACTTCCTGGCTGGACTTGCGGGTGGCCCAAGACGGCTTTTCCGCCGAAACCTTGGCCTTGAAAGCGTCGATGGCCTTTTCCCAATCGGCGGGCAGAGCACCCGACAGAACACGTTCGAATTCGGCGCGCTTGGCGGCGTCCTGGGCCGAGACGCGGCCTTCCCAGGCGGTGCGGGCGTCGGCCCCATGGGCGATCGCCGAACGCCAGGCGTCCAGGATTTCCTGCGGGATTTCGAAGGCGGGATGCGGCCAGTTCAGGTTTTCGCGCATCTTGGCGATGTCGTCGGCACCCAGCGGCGCGCCGTGGCTCTTTTCGCTGCCGGCCTTGGACGGCGAACCCCAGCCGATGGTGGTGCGGCACGCGATCAGGGTGGGCTTGCCCTTGGTGGAGCGGGCCAGTTCGATGGCGGCTTCCACCGCTTCGGCGTCGTGGCCGTCAACCGCCATGGTGTTCCAGCCGGCGGCTTCAAAGCGCTTGCGCTGGTCTTCGCTGGTGGACAGCGCGGTGTCGCCGTCGATGCAAATGTGGTTGTCGTCCCACAGCACGATCAGCTTATCCAGGCCCCAGTGACCGGCCATGGAAATGGCTTCCTGGCTGATGCCTTCCATCAGACAGCCGTCACCCGCGATGACATAGGTGTAGTGGTCGCACAGATCGGCACCCCAGCGGGCGGCCATCATACGTTCGGCCAGAGCGAAGCCGACGGCGTTGGTGATGCCCTGACCCAGCGGGCCGGTGGTGGTGTCGGCGATGGCGATGTGACCATATTCCGGGTGACCGGCGGTCTTGGCGCCCATCTGGCGGAACTTCTTGATCTGTTCGATATCGCAATCTTCGAAGCCGGTCAGGTAGGCGAGCGCGTACAGCAGCATCGAGCCATGGCCAGCCGACAGCACGAAACGGTCGCGGTCGAACCATTTGGGCTTCTTGGGGTCGAACTTCATGAAGCGGGTGAACAGGACCGTCGCCACGTCAGCCATGCCAAGCGGCATGCCGGGATGGCCGGACTTGGCTTTTTCGACCGCATCGGCGGCCAGGAAGCGGATAGCGTTCGCCATGTCCTGTTGAAGGGGCTGGTCAGTCATTCGACGATGGTCCTCGTACTAGGTCAGCTTAGGCACCCGCGGGCGGCGGGAAATGGTACCGGGTCGATGGCGTCGGCCATCATGCGCATAGGGGTGGCTTGTCGTCCAAATCCGATCGGAATTCAAGAACAGAAGCCGCTGCGGGGGGCAGATTTTACAAAAAAGCAGCACTCCCCTCTCCCCCTGGCACAGCCCGCTTCAGCGGACTTCGCGGCTTTTCATGAAGAAGGCCACGGCCTGGGCACGGTTGCTGACACCCAGTTTGGCATATAGGTTCTTTAAGTGGAATTTCACCGTATTCAAGGAAATTCCCACACGTTCGGCGATGGCGTGGTTGGTCAGCCCCGCCCCCAGCGCCGACAGCAATTCCCGTTCCCGCGGGGTCAGTTCGGCCAGCGGATCCGACACCAGACGGGCCACGTCGATAAAGGGAAAAACCATGCGCCCCGCCGCCACCTGGGCAACGGTATCGAGCAGATATTCGGGCATTTCGTTCTTGGAACAAAACCC
Organism: Rhodospirillaceae bacterium; assembly: GCA_030151865.1. Taxonomy (GTDB): domain Bacteria; phylum Pseudomonadota; class Alphaproteobacteria; order Rhodospirillales; family Magnetospirillaceae; genus JASLCK01. The sequence continues at coordinate 7,873 of JASLCK010000116.1, forward strand.
CGCCGCCCCCAGCGCCATGGCCTGACGCGGCACATCGGGGTTGGAACTGCCGGTATAGATGACGATGCGCGGCCCCTTGCCGCCGCGCAGGGCTTGCAGCACGCCGCGCCCATCGACGAACGGCATTTCCCAGCCGATCACGCCGACATCGCAGGCCAGCCGCTCGACCGCCGCCAGAAATTTTTCGCCGTCCCCCGCCACGGCGGTGACATTGAACCGCCCGTCATTGGAAAACAGCTTCAGCATCGAGCTTTGCAGCAGCGGGTTCTTTTCCGCCAACACGATATTCACTACGGGGCGTTTGCCCGAAACAGCCATGACCACCTATCCCCTTCCTACCCAGGCGACAGGATAACGAAAGTCCAAGCGGAAGCAACAGGCCAGACGCATTACACCGCACTTCTTGTGCAATGCACTGAAATAGAAACAATTTTCTAATTTAGAAAAATCCGCGCCCGGGCCGACAGCGGGGTTTTATTCCGCCCCTACCCCCATCGGCAGGACCCCGCCCATTTGGGTGGATTCCAGCATGCGGTCGATCTCGGCGGCAGGCACCGGCGGGCTCAGCAGATAGCCCTGCATTTCATCGCAACGCAGCTTGCGCAGCAAAACCCGCTGTTCCTCGGTTTCCACCCCTTCGGCGACGATGCGCCGACGCAGGGAATGGCCCATGGTGATGATGGTGCGGATGATTTCCAGATCGTCGGGATCGGTGGCGATGTCGTTGACGAAGGACCGGTCGATCTTGATGGTGTGCAGCGGAAAACGCTTGAGGTAACTGAGCGAGGAATAGCCGGTGCCGAAATCGTCCATCGCCAGATGGATGCCCATGTCGCTTAAGTTGCGCAGCATCGACACGGCATTTTCCGTGTCCTTCATGATCATGCTTTCGGTGATCTCCAACTCGATGCCGCTGGGATCGATGCCGGTCTTGGCCAGGATCGACTCGATGGTCTGGGCCAGATGGGGCTGGCGCAACTGGCGCACCGACAGATTGACCGCCACCCGCATATGACCATGCCCGGCATCGCGCCACAGGCGGTGCTGATAGCAGGCCATTTCCAAAGCCCATTCACCGACCGCGCCGATCAGCCCGGTTTCTTCCATCACGGGGATGAACTTGACCGGGGAAATCATCCCCAATTCGGCGCTCTTCCAGCGCAGCAAGGCTTCCACCCCGGTCAGACGCCCGGTCGCCAGCTCGCATTTCGGCTGGTAATAGAGCATGAATTCATCACGCTCCAACGCCTTGGACAGCCCGTTCTTCAGGATCATCCGTTCCGACACCTGGGCGTTCAGATCGGCGGTGAAGAACTGATAGTTGGCCTTGCCCTGTTCCTTGGCGCGGTACATGGCGGCGTCGGCATTCTTCAGCAGCGTATGCGGATCGCCTGCATCGTCGGGGAAGGTGGTGATGCCGATAGAGGCTGAAACAAACGCCTCGTGGTTCTTCAGGTTGAAGGGCTGTTCGAGCATGTCGATGATGCGCTGCGCCACCACGGGGGCATTCCGGATATCGCCCAGATTCGGCATGATGATGGTGAATTCATCCCCGCCCAGACGCGCCACCGTATCGCCGGTGCGCACGCACGACATCAAACGCTTGGCCGCTTCCACCAGCAATTCGTCGCCGACGTCATGGCCCAATGTGTCGTTGACCAGCTTAAAGCCGTCCAGATCAATGAACATCAGCCCCAGCCGCTGATCGGTGCGCGCCGCCATGTTCAACGCCTGGGTCAGCCGGTCCATGAACAGCGAGCGGTTGGGCAGACCGGTCAAGCCGTCGTAATTGGCCTGATAGCGGATCCGTTCCTCGTCCTGCTTGCGTTGCGTGATATCGGAAAACACCACGATGTACTGGACAATCCGCGCTTCGTCATCGGTGATGGCCGAAACTGACAGGCGTTCGGCGAACTCCTCGCCGTTCTTGCGCTGGCTCCATTGCTCATGGTCCCACCGCCCCTTGGACCGGATGGACCGATAAATCGCCTCGAACGGATCGCCGCCCAGTTCCGCTGCTGCCGTGCGCAGGAAACGGGGCGGACGACCCAGCACTTCCTGGGCCGTCCAGCCGGTGATGGCGGTGAAGGCCGGATTGATGGTGGTGACGCGAAAGCTACTGTCCAGCACCATGATGGCTTCGGCGGTGGTTTCAAACACCGCCATAGCCAGACGCAGCTTTTCCTCGATCCGCTTGCGTTCGGAAACATCACGAAAAACGATCAGCGAGCCATATTCGGCGCTGACGTCGGACGCCTGGGACAGTTCCACCGGAAATGTGCTGCCGTCGCGCCGCCACAACTGCATTTCGGTAGCGTCACTGGGAGCACCGTCTTCATGCCCCAGACGATGGGCCGCACCGACCCCAGCCATGGACGGGACATAATAAAGGATATCCTCGGCCCGACGCCCGATCAGTTCGTTCAAACGCCAGCCCGTCAGTTCCAAAGCAGCCGGATTGACAAAGGTGATCAGCCCATCGCTGTCCAGCCCGATCACCCCTTCCCCGACGGTGGCAAGGATGATGTCCTTTTGCCGGGACAAGGCATCTTGATGCTGCAAATCGATCAGGGGAGCCCGCAGTAAAACCACGTCGTCCCCACCAGCGGTGGAGGCCAGTCCCGCAGTCAGCGCCGCCCCCGTCCCACGCAAGGGCCGCAACAGACGTTGCCCGCCGCAAGCCTGCCAATTGCGCAGGGTTTCGCCGTCAAGGCGCGCCACATCACAGGACAGATAATCGGACAAGGGCCGACCAATGGCATCGGCGGGATCGTTCAGCGCCAGATAGCGAACAGCGGCGGGATTGAGATATTCGATCCGGCCAAAGCGGCACAAACAGACAAAGTCGCTGATCTGTTCGGCCAGATCGCGTCCCCAATCGGTCAGCATTGCGGGCCTTCTGTCGTGCACCGGCATCCTGCTTTGCGTTGTCCGGAGCGTTCCCCCATCAGGAACGCAGTCCAGTGTGATTTCAGATTTAGGACAGTAGCGAAAATCTTGAAGGCGGAAAAGCGCGTATGAACAATTTTACACGATCCCCTGACTTTTGGCAGGGCCACCACAAACCAGCACCAGAAAAATTCTGCGCGACCAATCAACCATACAAAGAAAAAACGGCTGCCTTTGCAAGCAGCCGTTTTCTTAAAAACTGAAGGGAAGCGCTTAGTAGCGGCCAGAGCCAAACCGTTTCGCCAGGGCGGCGTCACCGTCTTCTTCGACAGCAACCGGTGCCGGAGTGGCGACAACAACCGGAGCAGCCTTGGCTTCAACCTTGGTCGGCTCGACCTTGGCGACAACAATCTTCGCCGGTTCGGTCTTGGCCGTTTCCACCTTGGCGGTCTGAACCGGAACAGCCTGAGCAGGCTGGGCGGCGACCGGGTGAGCAGCGGCAGACTTGCTTTCCGCCTTGCTTTCCTTAGGTTCGGCAGTCTTGACCTCGACCTTGATGTCGGCGGGCTTGACCTCGACCTGCTTGACTTCCAGCGCCTTGACTTCAACCTTTTCGGCGGCGGGCACCGGGTCCAGATCAGCCAGGGCGGCGATCAGACGCTGGTCAGGCATGGCAACCTGTTCCTGGGGCATGCGCAGCATGCCACCACCGCGGTTTTGGCTGACCGCAGGAACTTCGAACGACGCATTTTGCAGACGGGCAGCCGGTTGCGGCGCATCGTCATCGTCGTTGGAATAGATAAAGCCGTAGGTCGGATAAACGCGGGTGCCGTAATCCTGGGTCGACAGGTTCCAGACCCGAACCTCGGTCCAGTCATTGCGAGGCGAAACGTCAACCACCGCCATGTTACGGGAAATCTGACCACGATGACCGCCACGACGCGGCGCCCAATTGGCGTGATCGACCATCACCTGACGCGACCCCAGAACCTGGGTCACAACGGCAACATGGCCGTGGCGCATCGATCCGTGCTTCTTAAAGACCACGACAGCGCCAAGACGCGGAGCATGCCCACGGTCATAAACGCCAGCAGCGGAAGACCACCAAGTCCAGGCGTCACCGCGGATCGAAATGCCCGAATGTTCGCGAGCGTAAGGTACACATTGCAGAGCGTTCGCAGGAAGCGAGGCCAGCATGGCTGAGCCGATGATAAGACCCGAGATAATGCGGTTTTGCACTCAGACCCTCCCCGTCCGTCATGCACAATCGATAATGCCGATACTGCTTATTTGAATGTCCGAACGCAACCCTTGAATCGCTATTTGATAAAATTTTTTTCAACAATCGATTCAGATACGCGAGAAATACGTTCGACCGAGCAAGCAGCCTGAGATTACAACTGAAACAAACTCCGACTTCCCTCAATCCTCCCGCAGGATTATAACCTTGCTATGATTCAGTCATCGCACAAGATTCTGTCAGTAACCGCCCTGTTTCTGACTTTGTCGGGACCAGTGTTAGCCGACTTTGACGAAGGTGTTTCAGCAATGAACGCCGGAGACTATGCCAAAGCCTTAGATATTTGGCAAAAAAACGGTGATACCGACCCGCGCGTTCTTTATTCGCTGGGATATCTATACCAATTCGGTCTGGGAACCGGGGTCGATCTGGCCCGCGCCCGCGATTATTACGAGAAGGCGGCGCAGCAAAAGAATGCCGACGCCACCTATGCCCTGGGCCTGATGTATGAAGCGGGTAAGGGAGTGGGCCGCGATCTGGCCCAGGCGATGATCTATTACCGCCAGGCCGCCGGACTGGGGCCGCACGCGGACGCCGAATACGCCATCGGGCGCATGTATCTGCGCGGACGCGGCGTCACCCGCGACCCGGTGGAAGCCCTCCCCTGGCTGCGCAAGGCCGCCGACCACGGACATCCTGCCGCACAATATATGTTGGGGGCCGCCTATGAAGCGGGCTGGGGCGTACCGCCCGACAAGGTCGAGGCTTATTACTGGTACAGCCGCGCTCAACAGGGCGACGTTGTGGAACTGGAAGAACAGGACATGTCCTTCCAGCCTAAGATCGCGCTGGAATCCCTGCGCCGCACCATGAGCAAAGAGGAAATCGCGGCGGCCAAGGCCAAGCTGCGCAAGACCAACGGCGCGCCGCCGCCCAAGCCTAAGAAATAAAGCCCCCCTCGCCCATCTGCGGAAGAAGGGAGATGGCAAGTGTCGATCAGAACAAGCCAGCCAACGGGCAACCGCAGATCGGGCAGGTCAGCGCCGAGACGACTTCCTTTTTCTGCTGGGGATCATATTTGTCGCCCAGCACGCGGTTGACCTCGTCAACCAGCTTCTGATGATTGTCGGCCCCGCCACAGGCGGTCTGACGCAAGGCCAAAAGATGAGCCGCGTCAGACTCTTCCAGAGTGCTGAAGGCATGGGCCTGACGGGACCCCAAACCGATGGACAATCCGGCTCCGGCCAGGGCGACCCCCAGCAGACGGCGGCGGGAAAGCGGCGTGGTCATCGACATCAATCCTTTTCCAAAAGCCTTTTTCAACAAAGACCCGACACCTTACGAATCCTGTCGGGGCAACCAGGGGATCATCACCATATCCACCCCTTCGTCGCACAGCGCTTCCGCTTCGGCTTCCGAGGCATGACCGTAGATCGGCCGATCCTCGGTCTCGCCATAATGGATGCGCCGCGCTTCCTCGGCAAACTTGTCGCCGACATAATCGCAATTGGCTTCCACATGCTGA
>JASLCK010000142.1 GCA_030151865.1 Rhodospirillaceae bacterium
CAGCGGCCCGCAAGACCCAGACCTCGCTGCTGGTGGAACGGCTGCGCGGCGGAGCATTCTTTTCGCCCGGCCTGTCCTTGCAGGGCGAGTTGACCTTCGCCCCCATGCGGGCATCCTTGCGCCAGCCGACCAAGGATCATGTCTTCAGCGACCAGGGGCTTTATCTGCAACAGCTTTACCTGAAGGCCGAAGACGACAACGCCATGGGCTATGTCGGCAAGTTCGATCCGCAGATCAGTTGGATGGCCGATAATGCCCCCGGCGTCTTCGGGGCCGATTTCGCCAGCGACTATCAGGTGCGTGAGATGCTGGGCACCGGGGCGGCATTGCGCGGCGGCGGCGACCAGATCGGACGCCACACCCTGGGCATGGCGATCTTTCAGGCCGACAACACACCCTTGGGCACCGCTGCTTTCACCAGCCCCCATTTCGGCGACAACGACACCGCGCGGGCCGGACGGCTGCATTACGGCGACGGCGGTGTCGGCAACACCCGCTATCCTCGCTCGGGCCTGATCCGTCTGGACGGCGACGCCACTTGGATCGATGCGCCGTCCCTGAATTATCATCTGGCCTATGCCCTGCTGTATCGCGGGATGGGACAAAGCGCCAATCAGCAGGATTTTGTCGCCGGATTGGATCACACCTTGCAGCTTGGCGACGATCTTTACCTGCAAAGCCAGGTGGAAGCCGCCCATATCCTGGATAATGGCGGATCGCCCGCCAGCGGCCAGAACGGCCCCAGCGCCAGCCAGCGGGCTGATTATTTAAGCGTCGGCGCTACCGTGTGGTGGGGCGGCTGGAACCTGTCGGCGGTGCATACATCCCGCGATTTGGTCCAACCCAACGATGGCGGCGTCATCGGGCGCAATTCCTATGACCAGCTTTGGACCACCTCGCTGGGCTACAGTTGGGCCTGTGGATTGTGGACCAATGTCGGCTGGAAACATGAACATGGCTATGACGGCCTGATCGGCGCGCCCGCCAGCACTCAGACGGTCGGGCTGCAGGTTGGCTATCACCAGGATTTCTAGGCATGCGCCACCGCCCTGTCACATCCCCACCCCCGCGATTGCACATCCTAAGACGCTTGTTCGATCTGGTCCGCCGACTGACGCCGCAAAGCCTGCGCGCCCGTATGCTGCTGCTGACCTTGCTGGTGGTAGCCCTGCCCATCCTGTTGGCTGGATATATGCTGGAGCTGAAGGGCCGCGACGCCCTGATCGCCGAAAAACAGGCCAAGCTGTTCGGGTTGGCCCGTTTGCTGGACAGTCAGTTGGGCGATGGCTTCGACAGTCTGCTGGCCGGATATGACGGCCCCGCCGACGACCGCAAAGCGCAGATCGCCTTTCTGAACCGCAAGCTTGCCCCCATCACCGACGCGGTGGCTGACGCCAATCCCGGCGTCGGGGTCGGCTATTACTGCCTTTTGCTGAACGCCATCGTCACCTATGGCCCCAGCGATCAATATGGCAGCACGGTCGGCATCACCATTCCCCCCGACCATCCCGGCTGGAAGGTCATGTCCGGCGGCGAGGCCATGGTGGAAACCGGCCCCCAGGTGCGCGGCCAGATCATGAACGCCATGTGGCCGATCAAACGCGACGGCCAGGTCATCGGCTATATCTGGTCCAACGAACTGTCGAACTCGATCGATCGTCAGGCCGAGGCGATGAAGGATACCGTCGATCTGATCATCGCCATCGGCCTGTTGTTCGGTCTGGCTTTAACCTTGACCATGTCGGTGCGGCTGTCGCGCGACATCAGCAGTATCAAGCACGGCTTAGCCGCGTTGGGCGAGGATTTAAGCCGCCCGATCCCCGCCCCGCCGGGGGAAATCGGCGAGATCGCCTTTGCCATCAACGATTTGGCCCATGCCCTGTCCACCGCCCGAACCTTGCGGGAAAACATCCTGAACAGCATCGCCTACGGCGTCATCTCGGTGGACCGGCAGGGGTTAGTCATCGCCATCAACCCCGCCGCCTGCCAGATGGTCGGCATCGCGGCGCAAGACATTATTGGAAAGCCCTATCAAACCCTGTTCGACCCCAAGGCCGAATTTTCCAGCCAGTTGCTCGATACGCTGCATGACGGCGGCGATCATATCGGGGTGCCGGTGGTCTATCCGCTGCGTGACCGGATTTTGCACGTCAATGCCAGCACCAGCCTGCTGCGCGATGGTCGCGGCCTGCCCATCGGCGCGGTGGTGGTGTTCAAGGATCAAAGTGAACGGGTGCATCTGCAAGAACAGATCATGCGCGCCGACCGACTGGCCGCGCTGGGCGAACTGGTGGCGGGCGTCGCCCATGAAGTGCGCAACCCCCTAACCTCGATCCGCGGCTTCATGCAGTACCTGCAAACCTGCGACGATCCCGCCGAGTGGCGCGAATACGGCCCCCTGATCATGCGTCAGGTCGATGGCCTGAACCGTATTGTCAGCGAGCTTTTGGAATTCGGCCGCCCCCGTCCGCCCCGTATCGGCCCTGTGCAGATCAATGAAGTGATCGCCGATGTGGCAAGACTGGCCACCGGCAAATCCTCGATCCGCATCGATCAGCATCTGTCGCCCGATCTGCCCGCCATCGAAGCCGACGGCGAAGCCCTGAAACAGGTGTTGTTGAACCTTTTGATCAACGCCGCCCAAGCCATCGGCGAACAGGGCGAGATCACCGTCGATAGCTGGCGCGAGGATGGACAGGTGGTGATCCGCGTCGCCGATACCGGCTGCGGCATCGCGCCCGAACATCTGGGCAAGGTGTTTGACCCGTTCTTTTCCACCAAGCCCAGCGGCACCGGCCTGGGGCTGGCCATGGCGCACCGCATCATCGACGCCCACCATGGCGTTATCTCCATCGACAGCAGCCCCGACCACGGCACCGTGGTCACCCTGCGTCTGCCCCTGACCCACAAGGACGATCCTGCATGACCAAACCCTTGCGCGCCCTGGTGGCCGACGACGACGACGGCATCCGCCAGCTTTTGCGCGCCGTCCTGAAGCGCGAAGGTTTCGAGGTTTGTCTGGCCGAGAACGGACGCCAAGCCGTCGATCTGTATCGGGCCCAGGCTTTTGATATCGTGTTGATGGACATTCGCATGCCCCTGATGACGGGGATGGAAGCCCTGACCGAAATCCGCGCCTTTGATCCGCGCGCCACCATCATTCTGATGACCGCCTTTGCCGCTGTCGAAACCGCCGTCAGCGCCATCAAGCAAGGGGCGTTCGATTACGTCATCAAGCCGTTCGACATCGACGAAATGCTGCTGCTGGTGCGCCGCGCCCTGGAGCTGGACCGCATGCGCGCCGACATCGCCGCCTTGCAGCGGGAATTGTCGGAAAGCTGGCGGCTGGACCTGATCTTGACCAACAGCCCGAAAATGATCGAGCTGTGCCAAAGCGTGACCCGGGTGGCCAAAAGCACCGCCAGCGTGCTGATCACCGGCGAAAGTGGATCGGGCAAGGAACTGCTGGCCACCGCCATCCATTACGGCAGCCCGCGCCGCAATGGTCCGTTTGTCCGCATCAATTGCGGCGCCATTCCCGAAGGTCTGTTGGAAAGCGAGTTTTTCGGCCACGAAAAAGGGGCCTTCACCGGGGCGGTGGCACGCCGTCTGGGGCGGTTCGAACAGGCCGACGGCGGCACCTTGTTTCTGGACGAAATCGGCGACATTTCCCCCAGTCTTCAGGTCAAACTGCTGCGGGTCTTGCAGGAACGCCAGTTCGAACGGGTCGGCGGCAATCAGACCTTAAGCGTCGATGTCCGCATCATCGGGGCCACCAACCGCAATCTGGAAGAACTGGTCCGTCAGGGCCGCTTCCGCCAGGATTTGTATTTCCGCCTGAATGTGGTGCATCTGAAAACCATCCCCTTGCGCGACCGGCCCGAGGATATTCGTCTGCTGGCGGGCTATTTCCTGCAAAAATACGCTGCCGACAACAAGGCCGAGATCGGCGGGTTTGACGACCGCGCCATGGAGTGTCTGTTGGCCTATGGCTGGCCCGGCAATGTGCGCGAGCTTGCCAATGCGGTGGAACGCGCCGTGGTGATGGGCACCGGGCGCACCATTTTGCCGGAAGATTTGCCGGAAACCGTCTGCCCGCCCCGCGATGCGGCGCAAGATATCGAAACCGAAACGGAAACCGAGGACGACGAACAGAACCCCAGCCCCCCCATCGCCACGGCGGGACACAGCCTGCGCGATCTGGTCAATGATTATGAAGCCCGCGTCATCGCCGAAGCCCTGGCCCGCAACGGCGGCAACCGCGTGCGCACGGCCCGCGATCTGGGGGTCAGCCGCCGCTCGCTTTTGTACAAAATCCAGGAATACGCCATCGACTGAAGTGCCTTAAAGACCATCGGCCCCCGCCGTTCCAAGCGGGAACCGATATTGTCAGGCCAACAGATCGGGCATCCGTTTGCCCAGACTTTGCCGCTGCGCCGCCATGGTTCCAGTCAGGGCAAAACCGACATCGCGGCCATCTGCGGTCTGGAATAGGGCAGACAGATCACGCCCTTGACCGCTGACCACCCATTGGCCTTCGGCGCCCATGGGCGGCGGACACACGGCCGTCGGCAAACAGGGCGTTTTCACCACCACCGGCAAAGCGGGCAATACCAGGGCCGTCGGCTGTCCCGCCAGACTGGCTGCCAGGGCGCGGGCCTGGGCCATCAAGGGCAGTACGAAGGGCAATGCCCCGGCAGGACTTTGGGCGCAATCCCCCAGCGCGAACACCGCCGGATCGGATGTTTGCAGAAAACGATCGACGACAATGCCGCGATCCACCGCCAACCCCGACGCCTTGGCCAGATCGGTGCGCGGCACCAGACCAATGGCCGACAAGGCACGGTCGAAGTCAAAGGCGGTGCCGTCATCCAGAACCGCCCAACCGGGCGACAGGCGGGCCAGACTGCGCCCCAGATGCAGATGCACCCCGGCTTCGGTCAGCGCCTGGGCCAGCGCCTGCCCCAAAGCTTCGGGCAACAGCCGCCCCAACGGCCAGGGGGCCGGGTCCACCATGGTCACCACGAAACCGGCATTGGCCATGTCATTGGCGAACTCGCAGCCAATCAGACCGGCCCCGATCAGCAAAATGCGCATACCGGGGGTCAGGCCGTCACGCCAGCGGGCGTAATCGTCCAGGTCGTTGACGGTGCGCAGATCGACCTGTTTCGACCCTTCGACACTATAAGCGCGTGGGTCGGCCCCCAAGGCCAGCACCAGACGGCCATAAGACAGGATCGTCGTTTCGCCCGCTTGATCCGCCAGCGTAACCGTCTTGGCGGCATGGTCGATGGATAGAACCCGACAGCGGGTGCGGATGTCGGCGTTCAACTCGGCCGTCATCTGGGCTGCGTCCTTCATGACCAACGCCGCCGGGCTTTTGCCCTGGGCAAAGGCATTGGACAACATCGGCTTGCTATACGCTTCGCCGCCATCGGCGGTCAGGATGGTGAGGGGCGTTTGGCGGTCCAGCTTGCGGAACTCGCGGGCCAGGGTGTAGCCCCCCAGCCCGCTGCCGATGACCACCACGCCCGCGCCGGGCTTGGTCCCGGTGTCGGGGGTGGCCATGCTCAGTCCTCCAGCGGTTCGAAATCGGCCTTGGAGACACCGCAATCGGGGCAGCACCAATCGTCGGGAATGTCCTCGAACGCGGTGCCGGGGGCGATGCCTTCGTCGGGGATGCCGATGGCGGGGTCATAGGTGTAATTGCAGACGACGCAGACATACTTTTTCATGATCTCAAACTCCTGGAACAGACCGGGACGGGACAGGGCAAAAGCGACGGTTCAGGCGTCCTTATGGGCGCTTAAGGTGTCGCGGTAATGGTTGGCGTGACGTTCCTCGACCTTGGCCAGGGCGGCGAAGCGCTTGGCGGCCTTTTCCAGAATCTTGGCGAAACGTTCCGCATGTTCCTGGGATTCGGCGATCTGTTCGTCGATCTCGGCGACTGCGGCGGCGTGGCCTTCCTGTTCGGCCAGATGCCGGAACTTTGGATACATTTCGGTGTATTCATAGGTTTCGCCGTCGATGGCCAGTTGCAGCATCTTGGCGACCGTCAGTTCGTCCTTGGGGTACAGCAGTTCGAGATGACCGAAGGCATGGGCGGTTTCCTGCTCGGCGGTACGTTCGAACACTTCCGCCACGTCAACCGCCCCCAGTTCGCGGGCTCGCTTGGCGAAGTAGAGATACTTACGGTTCGCCATGGATTCCCCGGCGAAGGCCGCTTCCAGATTCTTGATGGTGGGAGAGGCTGGGTTCTGGGCCATGATATCGTCCTCGAGTTGAAGATTGCTTGCAGGTGGTGCACTGCGATGAGCAAATCTATCCCAAGAAAAGCGATTGATTAAAACGGATAATATCTTTTTATATAATCGTTTTTTACGATTAAAGCCCTGAGCAACCTCAAACTTGTAAACAGAAGAACAAAAAGGCCCCGACCGAGCGTTCGGTCAGGGCCCATTAC
>JASLCK010000304.1 GCA_030151865.1 Rhodospirillaceae bacterium
CCTGGCCAACGAACTGGATGTCGTCGAAGGCATGCAATTCGACCGCGGCTACCTGTCGCCCTACTTCATCAACAACCCCGAAAAGCAAGCCGCGATTCTGGACAACCCCTTCGTGCTGCTGTTCGACAAGAAGATCAGCAACATCCGCGACCTGCTGCCTACCCTGGAGCAAGTTGCCAAGGCTGGCCGTCCCCTGCTGATCATTGCTGAAGATGTCGAAGGCGAAGCCCTGGCAACTTTGGTGGTGAACACCATCCGCGGCATCCTGAAGGTTGTGGCTGTGAAGGCGCCTGGCTTCGGCGACCGCCGCAAGGCCATGCTGGAAGACATCGCCATCCTCACCGGTGGCCGTGCGATCTTCGAAGAAACCGGCATCAAGCTGGAAGGCGTGAAGCTCGACGACCTCGGCAAAGCCAAGCGCATCACTGTCGACAAGGACAACACGACCATCGTCGACGGCGCCGGCAAGCAGACTGACATTGCGGGCCGCATCAAACAGCTGCGCAATCAGATTGAAGACACCACTTCGGACTACGACCGTGAAAAGCTGCAGGAACGTCTGGCCAAGCTGGCCGGCGGCGTGGCTGTCCTGAAGGTCGGCGGCGGTAGCGAAGTCGAAGTGAAGGAACGCAAGGACCGCGTTGACGACGCCCTGCACGCCACCCGCGCCGCGGTGGAAGAAGGCATCGTTGCTGGTGGCGGCGTCGCCCTGCTGTATTCGGTTCGCGCCCTGGACAACATCCAGTACACGAACGAAGATCAGAAGGTCGGTATCGACATCATCCGTCGCGCCCTGCAGGCTCCGGTCCGTCAGATCGCCGAAAACGCTGGTGTCGATGGCGCCGTCGTTGCTGGCAAGCTGCTGGAATCGAGCGACACCAACTTCGGCTTCGATGCTCAGAAGGGTGAATACACCGACATGATCAAGGCCGGCGTCATCGACCCGACCAAGGTTGTGCGCACTGCCCTGCAGGACGCCGCCTCGGTTGCCAGCCTGCTGATCACCACCGAAGCTCTGATCGCCGAAAAGGCCGAGAAGAAGGCTCCGGCCATGCCGGGTGCCGGTGGCATGGGCGGCATGGGCGACATGGACTTCTAAGTCCAATCGCCTGATCCGTTCATCAGGTAAAGCGAAGGCCGCATCGAAAGGTGCGGCCTTTTGCTTTTGGGCGCCGTATCCAACCCACCACATTTTCGCCATATTTGCAGCGTAGGGCCGCAGCTTCCTGTCTTGGGGATACCCATTCCATGTCCGCTGCCCGTCTGCATCGCCTGTCCCGCCGCGCCCGTCTGTCCTGGTGGCGCTGGCTGCGACGCGCGGTGTTTTGGGGGGGCGCCCTGTCGGTGGGCCTGACGGCCATCCTGTTCGCCAAGGCGGCTGTTGCCGCCAGCGCCCTGTTTGACCGTGCCCTTTCCATATCCCCCATCCTGGCCCTGATCATCGCCCCAGCGGGCTTATGGCTGTCATCCTGGCTGACCCGCCGCTTCTTCCCCGGCGCAGGGGGCAGCGGCATTCCCCAGACCATCGCCGCCCTGGCCATGACCAGCCAGGACGCCCGCAGCAAGGTGCTGTCGCTGCGTCTGGCGGTCGGCAAGGTTCTGCTGACCCTGGTGGGTTTGTGCTCTGGCGCGTCGGTGGGACGCGAAGGTCCCAGCGTGCAAATCGGCGCGGCCATTCTGCACGATTTGGGGCGACGCATCCGGCTGTCGCGCCCCGATCTTCAACGCGGCCTGATCCTGGCGGGCGGCGCGGCAGGCGTGGCCGGAGCCTTCAACACCCCCTTGGCTGGCGTTGTCTTCGCGATCGAGGAATTGAGCCGGTCCTTCGAAAGCAAGACCAGCGGATTGGTACTGACGGCGGTCATTCTGGCGGGCATCACTTCGTTGGCCGTGATGGGCAACTACCACTATTTCGGCCATACCTCGGCTGGGCTGACCTTTGACCAAGCCTGGCGGGCGGTTCCGTTGTGCGGGGTGATCGGCGGCTTGCTGGGCGGATTGTTCAGCCAAAGCCTGATCCTGGCCGGACGGAAAGGCTTTCCCGGCGCATTGGGACGCTTCCGCGCCGCCTATCCCGACCGCTTCGCCGCCCTGTGCGGGCTGGGCTTGGCAGTCATCGGCATTCTGTCCCATGGGGCCACCTATGGCACCGGCTATGAACAAGCCAGTACCCTGCTGCACGGCGGCGGCGCGCCTTCGGTATGGTTCGGGGCGGAAAAGCTGCTGGCCACCAGTGTCAGTTATTTAAGCGGCATTCCCGGCGGCATCTTTGCCCCATCCCTGTCCATTGGGGCCGGGCTGGGGGCCGACATCGCCGCATTTCTGCCCGACATCCCACCGGCGGCCATTATCTTGTTGGGCATGGCCGCTTACTTCTCTGGCGTGGTCCAGGCCCCCATCACCTCAGTGGTGATCATGCTGGAAATGACCGACAACAGCGACATGACCCTGCCCCTGATGGCGGCGGCGATGATCGCCTATGGCACCTCGAAACTGGTCTGTTCAGAACCATTCTATAAAGCAATGGCCAAAGCCTTCCTGAACAAGACTGAACAGTCTCGAAATCAAAGCGAAACTGTCCAAAAGGCATAAGCGTTTATGCCGCCCGGCTCGTTGTTTTTATAAGACGAAGACAGGCAGAATTCCGGCATTACAGCATCCCTGCCGGAAGGTTCTTTTATGGATCTGGCGATGGTGGCTGATCCAGCCCCTACCCCACACGACACCGCCTCGACTGACTTCTCTCAACCACCCCTGGTAACGGTGATCGAGGACGAAAGCATCGTCCTGGCCGGCTATCAGATGTTGTTTGAAAGCTGGGGCTATCGCGTGGTCGCCGTCTCCTCGGCGGAAGAAGCGATCGACAGTCTGGGCCGCGCCCACTGTTGTCCCGACATCATCCTGGCCGACTACCGGCTCAAGGATAATCAAACCGGGGTTCAGGCCATCCGTTCCTTGCAGGAACTTTATGGCCACGACATCCCCGGCATTCTGATCACCGGCGACAGTTACGCTGAACGGCTGCGCGATGCGGCGTCCAGCGGCCTGCCGATCCTGCACAAGCCGGTCAAAAGCCTGCAATTGCAGTCTCTGGTCTGCCGTTATCTGAACCGCAAATAAAGCCGCCGCTCAGGATTACGGCAACGATTCGATCAATCGGCCGCCAACCCGCACCGGGCAAACCCGTTTGGCCAGACCGGTCTGATCATTGGTTTCCACATAAACGCCGCACAACGTGCCTTCACCCTCGGCGGGGCTCAGACGCTCGCCCGGAACTTTGCGGGTAAAGCGGGCGGTGGCGGCTTCCTTTTTCATACCGATCACCGAGTCATAATCGCCGCACATGCCCGCATCGGTCTGATAGGCGGTACCGCCCGGCAGAATCTGCGCATCGGCGGTGGGAACATGACTGTGGCTGCCCACCACCAGAGAGGCGCGGCCGTCGCAGAAATAGCCCATGGACATCTTTTCGCTGGTGGCCTCGCCATGGATATCGACGATCACCGCCTGCACGGTGGCCCCCAGCCGTTGACGGGTCAGTTCCTGCTCAATGGCGGCAAAGGGATCGTCCAGCGGATCCATGAACAAGCGCCCCATCACCTGCATGACCAGCACCTTGCGCCCGCGCGAGGCGGTATAGACGCCCGCTCCCTTGCCAGGAGTGCCCTTGGGATAATTAAGCGGGCGCAACACCCGCGCATCGGCGTCAAGAAAGGGGATGATCTCGCGCTGGTCCCAAGTGTGGTTGCCCAGCGTCACCACATCGACGCCGGCTTGGAACATTTCTTCGCAAATCTTCTGGGTGATGCCAAAGCCGTGAGCGGCGTTCTCGCCATTGACCACCACGAAATCCAGGGACAGCCGTTCGCGCAGGGTCGGCAGATGTTTGACCACGGCCTCGCGGCCCGAACGGCCCAACACGTCCCCGCAATACAACAGCTTCATCGTCACCTACTCCGTCTGTCCGATTTTCAGGAGCCCCTGTTCGGTCAGCACCCAATCCAGGGCCTGATCATGGTCCCCACGCGGCACGCTGTCCACCTGCTGGGCCGCAAAAGCAATTCCCACCGTTAAGACCGGACGGCGCGCCCGCCAATATTCCAAGCTGCGGTCATAATAACCGCCGCCATAGCCCAGCCGTCCCCCGTGGCGATCAAAGGCCAGCAACGGTAAAAGCACCACATCGGGGGCCAAAACCGGGGAGTCCTCGGTCGGGTGACGGGTGCCGTGCGGCCCGCACTCCAACCGGTCACCCGTCGCCCAGCGACGAAAATCCAGGGGGGCATCGCGGCGCACCACCACCGGCAATGCCGTGATCAGCCGCATATTCGACGCCAGATGCACCAACAAAGGCCGGGGATCGATTTCCTCGCCCATCGGCCAATAGCCCGCCACCACTTGCCCCGCCTGAAGCGTTGCCGCCAGCCGAGACGCTGCAAAATGCTTTGGCAGTTCCAAAGCTGCCGCGCCCCCCCCTTGGGCAAACAGGCAACGCCGCGCCGCCAGCATACGGGCGCGCAGGTCGCGTTTTTCCAGATCAAGGGGGGAAGAATCGGCGGGTGGTATCGTCATGCCTTTGGCCCGGACAAGGGACCCTGTCTTGGATCCTGTCCCACTGCCCCCGAACCCCACCCGACGGGAGCAAACAGTAAAAAAGCGGAGCGGAGCCGCGAAGGCCGTTGGCTTGTCTATCCCTCCGTGGCCTGCGTAAGCAGGTGGGAGCCATATATCAGGACCACGATCCTGACAGGGACAGCCCCCTGGAGTTCAAACATTGGCCCCGGGGATCAGTATGGCCTGACGCACCCCGCAGCGCCCGCTCCTGTTGCGGAATTTAGGCAGTCTCGAGCCGTTGTGCAATGGCTTCGATATGTTGAGCCATGGCGGTCAGCCCTGCGGCCATGGCGGCGTCGGCCTCGGCGTCGATCACCTTGACCACTTCGCGCACCACCTGCGGCTCGGGCGGGGGGGTGTTTTCCAGGGCGGCCACATGCTCCTGATACTGCTTTTTCTGCTCGTTCATCTCGTCCACCAGGGACAAGGCGACCATCAGCAGCAGCCGGGCATCGCTGGTCTGGCCCACCACGCGCTGCAAGCCGCTGGCGCGGCGCTCCACCTCGGCGGCCAGGCTGGAGATGTAGTCTTCCTGGCCTTCGTCGCAGGTCAGGTCATAGGGACGCCCGACAATGGACAGGGAAACGGTCGAGGCCATGGCCCTTATCCTTCCAGAATGGTTTTGATGCGCCCGATGGCCCCGTCCAGGCGGGATTCCACCATGCGGCTGGCGTGATCGAGACGGGTGTAATCGTCGCGCACCGCCTGTAGCTGAGCCGCCAGGAAACGGTCGTCGCCCGCCCGGTCAATCTGCTGGGCAGCGGCGGCCTCCAGGCGGGTCAGGGCCTGTTCAAGCCGGGCCAGCGCGGCGCGGCTGTGCGGAAGCTGGCTGATGTCGCCGTTCAAAATGGCTCTCCGGGTCGGAAAAGATCATGGGGAGCCAACATCCTTGGCCCCTGGACCACAACTTTAGAAGCCCAGGCGCGACAGGTCAATTTTGTTTGATTTCCAACCTCTGCGGCATCACTTCGGGACCAGGAGCGCGCAGGCGCGACAACAGACTTTCGGTCGTTCGCACGATTTTCCCGCAAAGCCCCTGGAAACATCGGTGACGACGTATTAAACAGAGGGCTTCACCTCCTGCCGGAAGGATGGATTCCTTGAAAGCCGCCGTCATTGTCTTCCCCGGCTCCAACTGCGACCGTGATGTCGCCGTGGCGCTTGAGGCCAGCATGGGCCGGCCGCCCCTCATGGTGTGGCACCGCGATACCGATCTTCCCGCCGTCGACCTGATTGTCGTTCCGGGCGGGTTCTCTTATGGCGACTATCTGCGCTGCGGCGCCATGGCCGCCCATTCGCCGATCATGCGCGAGGTCAAGGCCCGCGCCGACAAGGGCACCCCGGTGCTGGGCATCTGCAACGGGTTCCAGATCCTGACGGAAACCGGTCTGCTGCCTGGCGTCCTGATGCGCAATGCCAAGCTGAAGTTCATCTGCAAGGACGTCCATCTGCGGGTCGAAACCAACGAAAGCCCGTTCACCCGCCTGCATCAGGCCGGTGACGTGGTGCGCTATCCGATTGCGCATGCCGAAGGCAATTACTTCGCCGACGCCGCCACCCTGGACCGCCTGGAAGGCGAAGGCCTGGTGGCCTTCCGCTACGCCAACGCCCAGGGCGAGGTGACCGCCGAAGTTAACCCCAACGGGGCGTCGCGCAACATTGCCGGTGTCTTCAACGAAACCCGCACCGTTCTGGGCCTGATGCCGCATCCCGAGCGTCTGGCCGAAGCCGCCCTGGGCGGCACCGACGGCAAGCTCATGTTCGATGGTCTGGTGGAGGCTTTGTCGTGACCAACAACACTAACGCCCCCATCACCCCCGAGGTGATCAAGTCGCACGGTCTGACCGACGACGAATACAAGCTGGTTCTGGACATCATGGGCCGCGAGCCCAACATCACCGAACTGGGCATTTTCTCGGTGATGTGGTCGGAACATTGTTCCTACAAATCCTCGAAGAAGTGGCTGAAGACCCTGCCGACCAAGGCTCCTTGGGTCATCTGCGGTCCGGGCGAAAACGCCGGCGTCATCGATATCGGTGACGGTCAGGCCGCCATCTTCAAGATGGAAAGCCACAACCACCCCAGCTTCATCGAGCCCTATCAGGGCGCGGCGACCGGCGTGGGCGGCATTCTGCGCGACGTCTTCACCATGGGCGCGCGCCCCATCGCCAACATGAACGCGCTGCGCTTCGGCGATCCCAGCCACCCCAAGACCCGGCATCTGGTCAACGGCGTGGTCGCAGGCATCGGCGGCTATGGCAATTGCATCGGCGTGCCGACCATCGGCGGCGAAACCAATTTCCATGCCAGCTATAACGGCAACATCCTGGTCAACGCCATGACCGTGGGTCTGGCCCAGACCGACCGCATCTTCTATTCGGCGGCGGCGGGTGTCGGCAACCCGGTGGTCTATGTCGGCTCGAAGACCGGCCGCGACGGCATTCACGGCGCCACCATGGCGTCGGCCGAGTTCTCGGAAGATAACGAGGAAAAGCGTCCCACCGTTCAGGTCGGCGACCCCTTCACCGAAAAGCTGCTGGTGGAAGCCTGCCTGGAACTGATGTCCACCGACGCCATCGTCGCCATTCAGGACATGGGCGCGGCGGGTTTGACCTCGTCCTCGTTCGAAATGGCCTCGAAGGGCGGTCTGGGCATCGAGATGGACCTGGACGCCGTGCCGATGCGCGAAGAGAGCATGACCGCTTACGAGATCATGCTGTCGGAATCGCAAGAACGCATGCTGATGGTGCTGAAGCCCGGCCGCGAGGACATGGCCCGCGCCGTGTTCGAAAAGTGGGAACTGGACTTCGCCATCGTCGGCACCCTGACCGATACCGGCCGCATGGTGCTCAAGCGCCATGGCGAGGTGGTCGCCGATCTGCCGATCGATCCGCTGGCCGCCGCCAGCCCGGAATATGACCGTCCTTGGGTGCCCTCGACCAAGCGTCCGGTGATCGATTTGCACGACGTGCCGTCGCACAATCCGCTGGTGGCGCTGAAGACCCTGCTGGGCTCGCCCGACCTGGCCAGCCGCCGCTGGATCTGGGAACGCTACGATCACATGGTGATGAACGACACGGTGGTG
>JASLCK010000172.1 GCA_030151865.1 Rhodospirillaceae bacterium
ACCGGGGAGTCGGAAATTTTCCATTCCAAAGAATTCATCGCATTAATCACAACTGCACTCTTGAACCTTGTCCCAGGTTTTGGTATTCAGGCCAACCTTAACGGCGAAACCGCCGTTTTGGCTACCAAAGATGCGGTCATGGCGGAATTGGTAGACGCGCAGCGTTGAGGTCGCTGTGGGGCAACCCGTGGAAGTTCGAGTCTTCTTGACCGCACCAACCTAAAAGGCCCGCCGGTTTTCCGGCGGGCCTTTTGGTTTTTCCGGGGCTTATGTCCGACCCTGGCAGTTCTTCCTGTTGAGGTTCTTGATTTCTCTCCTTAAATTTCCGGCTGGGATAAGGAGTGATCATGACCGGCCTGAACGGCGAAGCGTTGAAGGTAATGGTGGTCGAGGACAATCAGCATTTTCGGCTGTTGATCCGCACCGTTTTGCAAACTCTGGGCATCACCCAAGTGGAGGAAGCCCAGGATGGCGCTGCCGCCCTGGCGCGTCTGCACCACTTCGCCGCTGATTTCGTCATCGTCGATTGGAAGATGGATCCGATGGACGGGATCGCCTTTGCCCACCATATCCGCAAGTCCCCCGACAGTCCCAATCCGACATTGCCGATCATCATGGTGACGGGATATTCCGAACCCGCCTTGCTGGCCGAGGCCCGTGATGCCGGGGTCAACGAATTTCTGACCAAGCCGATCTCGGCCAAGGGGCTGGTGGGGCGCATCACCTCGGTGATTACGACGCCCCGGCCTTTTGTTCGTTCCGAAAGTTATTTCGGCCCCGATCGCCGTCGCCGCCAATTGCCATTCTCGGGCCCGGAACAACGCAGCCAAGGCGATTACCAGGGGCCTGTTCTGGTCAAGCGTTAATAAGACCGGTTCTCATCTTTGCGGTTCTGGTTTACCGTATGCCTCAGGGAAGAGGTATGGGGAACAGACGGCATGACGGCAAATGTGGAGATCCTGGACGATCCCAGTCCGTTGAAAAACAAGGTCAGTTATGGCAATGGCGGGATCGACGCCGACGCCATCGCGCGGGCCGAGCAGGTGGTTGCCGCCATGCAGGGCGATTACCTGAACTGGGTGATCGATGACCTGGACAAGCTGACCCAATATTATTCCCAGGCCGCCCAATTGCCCGCCGCCGATCGCTTGGCGGTGATGCGCGAACTGTTCGGCGTTGCCCATGACATCAAGGGGCAGGGTGGCAGTTTCGGCTATGACCTGATGACGGTCATCGCCAGCCAGCTTTGTCGCTTTATCGAAGGCTGTACCGATTTCAACGACTTGGCCATGGATGTGGTGGCAGTCCATGTGGAAGCCCTGCGCCTGGTGATCGCCGACCGATTGGAAGGCGAGGGCGGGCTGCAAGGCAAGAAGCTGCTGGTCGGACTGGAATCTGTTCTGAAAAAGGCTGGTTTGCCCGGGGACGAGTAGTTCCCGGTTTTGCGCAGCTCACACTGAGGTTTCCAAAAAACAAACACCCCGTTGTCCGGTCAGGGCAACGGGGTGTTGTCGTCTTATGCAAAGCCTGTTGGGTTTACGGTTCTTCCACCGTGGCAACCCGCAGGATGTTGGTGTTGCCCGATGTGCCAAACGGCACGCCCGCGGTGATGATGATCTGATCCTTCCACTGGGCGAAGGATTGTTCGTGGGCGATGCGCACCGCCACGGTCACCATTTCCGCAAAGCTGTGCACGTCGGGGGCGACCACCGAGTGAGACCCCCAAACCAGGGCCATCTGACGGGCCACCTGCACGTCGGTGGTCAGACAGAGCACCGGCACTTCCGGTCGTTCGCGGGCGGCGCGCAAAGTGGTGCCGCCCGACGAGGTGAAGGTGACGATCGCCGCCACATCCAGCGTATGGGCGACCTGACGGGCCGCCGCGCTGATGGCGTCGCGGGTGTTGTTTTCCGGCTGCGGGCGCGACGCATCCAGGATCGAGCGGTAATGTTCGTCGCCTTCGACCCGGCAGATGATGCGGTCCATCATGGTCACGGCGTCGATGGGGTAAGACCCGGCGGCGGTTTCCGCCGACAGCATCACCGCATCGGCCCCATCATAAACGGCGGTGGCGACGTCGGACGCTTCGGCGCGGGTGGGGGTCGGGGCGTGGATCATGCTGTCGAGCATCTGGGTCGCCACCACCACCGGTTTGCCGGCCTTGCGGGCGGCGCGGACGATGCGCTTTTGCAGGATCGGCACGGTTTCCGGCGGACATTCCACGCCCAGATCGCCGCGCGCCACCATGATGCCGTCGGACAGTTCGATGATGTCTTGCAGATGCTCGATGGCCGAGGGCTTTTCCAGCTTGCTCATGATCAGGGCGCGGCCATTGACCAGACGGCGGATTTCCTCGACATCCTCGGGGCGCTGAACAAACGACAGGGCAACCCAGTCGGCCCCCATATCCAGCGCGAAGGCCAGATCAATTTTGTCTTTTTCGGTCAGCGGCGAGATCGGCAGGATCACGTTGGGGACGTTGACGCCCTTATGGTTTGACAGTTCGCCCGCATTGATGACCACAGTTTGGGCGTAATCATGGCCATGCTTTTCGACGCGCAGGCGCAAGCGGCCGTCATCGAGCAGCAATTCGGAGCCCACCTGCAAGGCGGCGAAAATTTCCGGATGCGGCAGATTGACGCGGGTTTCGTCGCCCAGGGCTTCGTCCAGGTCCAGGCGGAAGCTTTGACCCGCCTTCAGGGTGACGCGATCGTTCTTGAAATTGGCGACGCGCAGCTTGGGGCCCTGCAAGTCGGCCAGCACTCCGATGGGGCGGCGGGTCTTGCGTTCGATCTCGCGGATGGTGTCATAGCGGCGCTGATGATCGGCGTGGCTGCCATGGCTGAAATTCATGCGAAAGACGTCGGCGCCCGCGATAAACAGGGCTTCGATGTCTTGGGCGTCGGTGCTGGCCGGGCCGAGGGTGGCCAGGATCTTGGCTTTACGATTGCGTCTCATAGGCCTTTCCGTTCATGGCCGAAAGAGTGGGGCGGGGGAAGAATGGCTCAGCCGCTCCCTCTTCGGGCGTTATATTTTTATTGCGCGTCACCGGGGATATAGATGGCGCGGAAGTCATTTACGTTCGTGCGGGTTGGGCCGGTGATAATCAGATCACCCAAGGGGCCGAACAGTCCGCTCGAGTCGTTGTGGGCCAGAATCCGGCGCACGTCAATGTCCTTGGCCTTGGCACGGTCCAGGGTATCGGGCAAAACGATGGCGCCAGCCGCGCCGCTGGCTCCGTCCATCCCATCGGTGTCACAGGCAATAGCCGAAATATTATTTCGTCCATTTAAGGCCAGGGTCAAGGCGGCGGCAAATTCTCCGTTGGGGCCACCCTGACCACGACCCTGAACGGTTACGGTGGTTTCGCCGCCCGACAGCAGGACGCAAGGGGGCTGGGCGGGCATGGCGATGCGTGCCGCCGACAGGGCCATGCCCGCCATGGCGCGGGCCACTTCGCGGGATTCACCTTCGATGGCGTCGCCCAGCAAAATCGGCGTCACCCCATGGGCGCGCGCCACGTCAGCGGCGGCGCGCAGGGCGTCGGCGGGGCGGGTGATAATAGAATAGGTGCAGCGTTCCAGGCGCGGGTCGCCCGGCTTGGGCGTTTCCTCTCCCGCCTTGCGCAGGTATTGAATGACCGCGAAGGGGATTTCCAGCTTATAGCGACGCACGATTTCCAGCGCCTGCTGGGCGGTGGTGGGGTCGGCCACGGTGGGGCCAGAGGCAATCACGGCGGGATCGTCGCCCGGCACATCGGACACCGCCAGGGAGTGAACCGATGCGGGCCAAGCTGCCAGGGCCAGGCGACCGCCCTTGACCGCCGACAGATGCTTGCGCACGCAATTCATTTCGGCAATCGGTGCCCCCGACATCAACAGGCCGCGATTGACGGTTTGCTTGTCGTCCAGCGACAGACCCGGCGCGGGCAAGGACATCAGCGCCGACCCGCCGCCCGAAATCAGGGCGATCACCAGATCGTCTGCGGTCAGAGTATCGAGCAAGGCCAGCATGCGGGTGGCGGCGCGGAACCCGGCGACATCGGGCACCGGGTGGCGGGCTTCAGCCACTTCGATATGCTGGGTCGGCAGGCTGTGGCCGTAGGGACAGATCACCAGACCCGACAGCGGACCGTCCCAATTGGCTTCGATGGCGGCGGCCATGGCGGCGGCGGCTTTGCCTGCGCCAACGACCACGGTGCGCCCCTTGGGCTTGGGCGGCAGATGGGCGGGCAGGCTTTTCGCAGGATCGGCGGCGGCCAGGGCCGCATTCAGCAGATCGTTTAAAAAGCGTCGCGCATCGAGGGAAGCCGTCACGTCAGAACCCTTATCGGTTAGTGCATGGGAAATGGGGACAGCGAGTCTAGTCCAAACACCATCATCGGGGAAAGAGTGATGGAGTATGACGGGCCTTGCACTTTTCAGACAGCGCCGCCCCATGTACGAAACGGAAACGCTCTGCTACTGTCGAGCCAGGAAAAACAAGGAAAAGGCCAACAGGCCATGCTGGTTCGCGTTTCTGGGGTCGTGTCTTTGATGGCGGTGTCGGTGGTGGTGGGGCTGATGGCCCAGCCGGTGCGGGCCGACGATATTTCGGTGCAGATCGACAGTGCACGCACCGCTTACGGGCGGGGCGACGGGCTGCATACGCTGTCGGCCTTGCAGTCGGCGGTCAACGCCCTGAACGCCAAACTGGCCGATCAGTTGGGCAAGATCATGCCGCCCCCGCCGCCCGGTTGGGATGCGTCCGCGCCGGAAGCCCAGTCCTTGGACAGCGTCGGCGGCGGGGTCGCCGTGGCGCGCGGCTACACCAAGGATACCGCCACCTTGAACGCCATGGTGATGGTGGATAATCCCGCCATCGGCAATGGCGGCGCATCGCTGAACGGCAAGCCCGGCTGGTCACGCATCAAGCTGGGCAGCGAAGAAGCCATGTTGCGCTTCGATCCCCAGACCCGTACCGGTGAAGTGATCCTGCTGGTGGGTGAACGGGCCTTGCTGCAAGTGGAAGCCAACGATATCGGCAGCCCCGACGCTTTGGTGGACGCCGCCAAGGGGTGGAACCTGGCGGGTCTTCGCAAGCTTTTGGGCAGCGGTCTACCGCAGCAGGCTGACCAGCAGGGGCAAAAGCAGGGCGGTCAATAGACCGTTCAGCCCCATGGCCAGACCGGCAAAGGCGCCGGTGGTCTGGCTCATCATCATGGCGCGCGCGGTGCCGATGCCGTGGCTGACCAGCCCCATGGCGACGCCGCGCGCGGTTTCATCGCGGATGCGCGCCCGGTCCAGAACCCAACCGCCCAAGGCTGCACCGGTGATGCCGGTCAAGATCACCGTCACCGCCGCCAGTGACGGGATGCCGCCGATCTTTTCGGCAATGCCCATGGCAATCGGGCTGGTGACTGATTTGGGGGCCAGGGTCAGCAGCAATTGCGGCCCACCACCCAGCAGCCAGGCAATCCCCACCGACGTACCGATGGCAAGCAAAGAGCCCGTCACTAATGTGATGGCCAGAGCGGCAAAGTTTCTGCGGATGGTTTCGATCTGACGATAAAGCGGCACCGCCAGCGCCACCGTGGCCGGCCCCAGCAGGAATTGCAAAAACTGCGCGCCGCTGAAATAAGCCTGATAAGAAACGCCGCTGATCTTCAGCAGCGCCACCAACATCAGGATGCTGAGTAGCACCGGATTGCACAGCGGCATGGCCCCCGACCGGCGAAACAGCGCCTCGCTGGCCTGAAAAACCGCCAGGGTCAAGGTCAGCCACACCAATGGGGTGGTGGACAGATAGACCCACAATTGTTGGAAATCGGCCATGGCGTCAGGTCCGGTTCTTGCGGATCAGGCGCTGCATCAGCCAGCCGGTCAGGACCAGGGACAGCAAGGTCGCCACAAAGACAGCGCCCGCGATGGGGGCGATCTGTTCGGCGATCATCGGCAGATAGACGATGACCCCCACCCCGGCGGGCACGAACAACATGGACAGATAGCGCAGCAATCCACTTGCCACGCTGTCCAGTTCGGCGGGCACACGGCCGCGGATCATCAGACCGGTAAACAGGAACAGCATTCCCAGCACCGGACCGGGAACCGGCAGCGTCAACAGCCGGACAATGATTTCCCCCGCAAGCTGGCAGGCCAGCAGCAGCGTGATATAGGCAAGCACGCCGTTTTCTCCTTGATGGATCGGTTTCCCCTGTTCCGGTCTGTCGATGCCGGATTTCCACCAAGTTTGGCCTGTCGTTCCCCGGTCATCAAGTCCGGCAATCGGCCTATACCATTGCCCCGGTCATGGGGTTGATCCCCAGGGCGGCGATGGCGGCCCAGGCGGTCGCGCCCAGATGGGGCTGATGATAGTAAAAGAAGTCGGGGATTTTACTGTCGGGGCCGATGGTCAGACCGGTAGGCAGCTTGTCCAACGGCGTAGCCCATAGCAGGCCGTCAGGGCTGACCTGGGCGGCGACGCTGGACAGACAGGCGACGGCTTTGTCGGTATCCCCCAACACCTTGTACGTCAGGGCGGCTTGGGCGGTGCCTTCGGTCCACAACCCGGCGCGGTCGTTGTTGAAGGAAAAGCCGCCGCTGACCCCATGGGCGGTTTCGGCATAGGTCACGGCGCGGCGCCAGGATTGCGGAGCATTGGGCAGCAATTGCGCCCAGAACTGCACATCCAGCCCCGAGGTCGAGCGGTTGGGGGTCACCCCGTCGGGGGCGGTGCCGGTCAGAAAGTAACCGGTCTGGTCGTCCCACATGGCTTGCAGGAAGCCCTTGGCTTCCTGGCTTTGGTCGCGCCAGAAGCCGGGCCAACGTTCCTTGACGCCAAAGTGGTCCAGCCGCCAGAACAGTGCCGCCAGATCGATGTTGTGTTCGCTGGATTTCCACCCCAGGGGCTTTTCTGCCGCTTCGCCGCCATGGATGCCGCCGGTGAACCCGCCCGGTCCCTTGGCGCTGCCCGCATGGGTGACGGCCCACAGGCCCAGGCTGGCGGCGCCATCGGCAAAGCGGGTTTGTCCGGTCTTTTCCGCCAGCAGCATCAGGGCCAGCCCGGCCCAGGCGACATTGCCGGTGGCGGTGCCGACCTGATAATCATCTTCCACCCATTGCATCCGGCCTTTATCCCACCAGCCGTTGGGCTGCGGGGCTTCGGTCTGCGGTCCGGCGCGATAGGTGTTGCGCAGCCGCCCGGTTGATCCGGCGCGGTCATGTTGAACGGCGGCCAACAGGGCGTTGCCGATCCGCTCGGCCTGGGCTTTGCAGCCGCCCGCCAACAGGGCGATGACCGCCAGCGCGTTGTCATAGGTGAAGGCGGCGGTGGCCAGGGCCGGATCGGCGTCGGCTTCGCCATCGGCGGTGCGGCCATCATAGCTGCGCAAGAAGACCGGGTCTTCCCCGCCATGGGCATCGACCCGCTTGGCCAGGGTTTGTGTCAGGGTTTGGGCCAGTGCCTGGCTTTTGTCGGTGGCCCCCAGGCCGGAAAAACGGGTCAGGATCAAGCCTCCGCCCAAAGCAGCCAGCAGGGCGCGCCGCGAAATCATCGTCTTCATGACAGCACCAATGCGATTGTTCCGCTTAAACAGATCAGGGTGAACAAGACGGCGATGCGTCGTCCCATGACGCCGCCGCACAGAACCACCACCATGCCGCCTTTGATGATGGTGTTGACGAACGCCGCCACCACCACGCCCGCCACCGCCACGGGCAGCGACATGCCCATATTGGCCATGCGGGCCATCGACACCGAAATGGCGTCCACATCCGCCAGACCCGAGATGGCGGCCAAAGCCAAGACCCCGGCGTTACCCACATAATCCTGCAAATATTTGGACGCCAGCAGGATCGCCGCCAGAAACAGGCCGAACTTGATGGCGGTGGCCAATTCAAACGGATTGGGCAGCGGCGTCTGGGCGGTCAGGCCGACACCGCGCCCGCTTAACCACAGCGCTAGACCGCCGCCATAGCTGACCAGCGCCATGATTCCCATGGGCAGCGACAGGCCGGGCAGCATGGGCGGGCTGAGCAGCACCACGATCAGCAGGATGCGCAAAAACATGGTGCCTGCCGCAATGGCGACGCCCGACGCCAGCAGGCGTTGCAGTTCGGGCGTTTCCTTGCCCAGTCGGGCAAAGCTCAGCGTCAGCGCAGTGGACGAAGCCAAGCCGCCAAAGAATCCGGTCAGGATAGTGCCGATGCGCGGCCCCAGCACCTTGATGGCGACATAACCGACAAAGCTGATGGCGGCAATCATTACCACCACCAGCCAGAGCTTATAGGGGTTCAGCGCCTCGTCCGGGCCATAGCCCTGATTGGGCAGCAAAGGCAGCATCACCACCGAAATCAGCAACAGGCGGATGGCGGCGCGGATTTCCTTGGCTTCGACCCGCAGCACGAACTGATGCAGGGTTTCCTTCAGCGCCAGCAGGGCCAGGACCACCACGCCCCCGGCGGCGGCAACGTCCATTTGCCCGCGCACGGCCAGCGCACCCAGGGAAAAGGTCAGCAATTCGGCGATTTCGGTGGTGATGCCGTAATCCTCGGCCTTGCCGCGGGCGCGGATGACATGACCGGTGACGATCAGTGCAGCAAAGGCGGCAAAGGCCACGGCCATGGCCAGTTCGCCCGCCTGCATGCCCAAAAGCGACCACAGCCCGCCCAGCAGCCCCATCAGGGCAAAGGTGCGGATACCCGCCACCCGCTGCCCGGACGCGGCGGCGCGTTGCTGCCAGCCGCGCTCCAGCCCCAGCAACAGGCCAATCGCCAGGGCCAGCCCCAGGCGCTTGAAAATCTCGATCTCATCCATGGCCGCGTTCTTTCCTGCCCCCAGGATTTTGCTTCGCCCCAGAATGCCCAAGGCCAAGCAATTCCGCCAGAGGCGATTATCCCCTTGATTTAGTGGGATGTTCTTCCGGTGACAAAGCCACAATCTTTTTGGTACTGTGCCCGTCCTTACAGGAGCGGGGAACTCCGACGAGGGAGAAACAGGCCCATGGCTTCGTTCATTATCGCGCTTGCCGGTCGGGGGACACAAATCCCCAGCCAATCCGGCGCGTCCGTTGGGTTCCCATCTTTATCATCCAGATTTCCTTGTTCAGCCGCGGGCACCCTCCATATGGAAGGATGAACGCGGACTGATCTTTCTTGCCGTTCCACCGGGGGCCGAGACGGGGCGGACGGCAGACGCCAACCATGAAACGAGAGGTATGATGGCGGCTTATTCTGTTTCCATCGCGTTGACCGGCAGCGGCGGCGCGGGGGCGATGACGGCGGGGCAGATCCTTTTGGACGCCGCCGCCAAGGCCGGGTACTACGGCCTGATGACCCGGTCCATGGGACCGCAGATTCGTGGCGGCGAGGCGGCGGCCCTGTTACGCCTGTCAGCCCGCCCGGTTTCTTCGCTGGACGATCATTACGACGTTTTGGTGGCCTTTGACTGGGGCAATATCGCCCGGTTCGCCGCCGAACTGCCGTTGTCTACCGACAGTCTGGTGCTGGCCGATCCCGCCCAGGGCGAGGTTCCTGATCCCATCGCCGTCTATAAGGCGCGGATTGCCGAACTGCCGATGAAGGACATTGCCGGGTCGGTGCCCGGTGGGCGCGTCAACATGGTCGGGCTGGGGGCGGTCGCCGCCCTGATCGGTCTGCCGGTCGATGCTGTCGCCGCTGTTCTGACGGCCCAGCTTGGTCGTAAGGGCGAAGCTGTTCTGGCTGCCAGCACGGCTGCCTTGCAGGCCGGTGCGGCCGCGGCTGCTCATCTGCCCGCCGTTCCCCGTTTGCCCGCCCCCGAAGCGGTCGATGGGCCGCGCTGGAACATCAGCGGCAATGAAGCCGCCGGTTTGGGCGCGCTGAAGGGCGGCATCAAGTTTGTTGCCGCTTATCCCATCACGCCCGCCACCGAAGTTCTGGAATGGTTGGCTCCGGCGTTGGACAAGACCGGTGGCGCGCTGGTTCAGGCCGAAGACGAACTGGCGTCCATCAACATGGTGATCGGCGGTTCGTTCGCGGGCCTGCCGTCGTTGACTGCCACATCCGGCCCTGGTCTGGCTTTGATGACCGAGTCGCTGGGTTTGGCCGTGGCCTCGGAAACCCCGCTGGTGGTGGTCGATGTCATGCGCGGCGGTCCGTCCACCGGCATTCCCACCAAGTCGGAACAGTCCGATCTCAACATCGCCGTCTATGGTTTGCATGGCGACGCCCCCCATGTGGTGGTCGCCCCCAATTCCATCTCGGACTGTCTGTTCACCACCCAATGGGCGGTCTATCTGGCCGAAGCCTTGCAGACTCCGACCATCGTTTTGTCGGATCAGGCCATGGGCCAGTCGCGCGCCATCGTCGCCAAGCCCGGCGAGGTGCCCTATCAGGCGCAACGCCTGACCGCACCTGCCGATGTGGAAGGCTATAAGCGCTACGCTTTGACCAACACCGGCATTTCGCCGATGGCTATTCCCGGCACGCCAGGCGGGCAATATGTCGCCGACGGTCTGGAACATAACGAACGTGGCACGCCCTCGTCTCAGGCCAGTGACCATCAAGGCCAGTTGGACAAGCGCCAGCGCAAGCTGGACCAGTTTGATTACGCCGATCATTGGGCCGATGTGGAAGGCGAGGGCGACATCGCCATCCTGACCTGGGGCTCGGTCACCGGTCCGGTGCGCGAAGCGGTGGAGCGGGCCAAGGAACAGGGCATCAAGGCCAAGGTGATTTCGCTGCGTCTGCTGGCGCCCGCCTTGCCTGCCAAGATGGCCGAAGCCTTGAAGGGTGTGAAGAAGCTGCTGGTGGTCGAACAGACCCATTCCCAGCAGTTCTACAAACTGGTGCGGGCCCATTATGACCTGCCCGGTGCTGTTCAGGTGGTTAGCCGTCCCGGCCCGCTGCCGATCCGCCCCGCCGAAATTCTGTCCCGCCTTGCCGCCTGGAAGTGACGCCATGACCGCTCAAGTCCAACTGACTGCTCAGGACTTCAAGTCCGACATCAAACCCATCTGGTGCCCCGGCTGCGGCGATTATTCCGTGCTGGCCGCCGTCACCAAGGCCCTGGCCGAACTGAGCCGCCCGCGTGAAGAGATCGCTTTTATCTCGGGTATCGGCTGTTCGTCGCGTATTCCCGCTTATACCAGCGTGTACGGTTTTCATGGCGTGCACGGTCGGGCTCTGCCCATCGCGGCGGGGGTCAAGCTGGCCCGTCCCGATTTGACCGTGATCGCGGCGGGCGGTGACGGCGACGGCTTTTCCATCGGTGGCAACCACTTCATGCATGCCTGCCGCCGCAATGTGGACATGACCTATATCGTCATGGACAATCAGGTCTACGGCATGACCAAGGGTCAGGCCTCGCCGACCACCGCTCCCGACTGGTGCAACAGCAAGCTGACCCCGGAAGGCACCGGCATCTCGCCGGTCGAGCCGGCCCGTCTGGCTTTGGCCGCCGGCGC
>JASLCK010000213.1 GCA_030151865.1 Rhodospirillaceae bacterium
CGATTGAACAGAAAGCAGGCCCGTCATGACTCCTCTCGATTCCGCCCGTTCTTCCGATCGGCTGTCCTACGCCTGGCGGGGATTTCTGGGCGACGGCTGGAAGGCCAAGATCGATGTTCGCGACTTCATTCAGGCCAATTATACCCCTTATCTGGGGGACGACAGCTTTCTGGCCGGTCCGACAGACCGAACCTTGGGGGTCTGGAATAAGATCACCGCGTTGCAGGCCGAGGAACGCAAGAAGGGCGGCGTTCTGGATGTCAGCACCCACATTCCGTCCAGCATCATTGCCCATCCGCCGGGCTATATCGATCAGGCCCTGGAACTGATCGTCGGTTTGCAGACCGATGCCCCCTTGAAGCGCGCCATCATGCCCAACGGCGGGCTGCGCATGGTCGAGATGGGGCTGAAGGCTTACGGCTATGAAATGGACCCCAAGGTTCATGACATCTTCACCCATTACCGCAAGACCCATAACGATGCGGTGTTCGACGCCTATACCCCGGAAATCCTGAAGGCCCGCAGCAGCCATGTGGTGACCGGTCTGCCCGACGCCTATGGGCGTGGCCGCATCATCGGCGATTACCGCCGCGTCGCTCTTTACGGCATCGACCGTCTGGTCGATGAGAAGCTGCGCGAAAAGCACGAGTTGGACGATGAATCCTCGACCGAGGACGTCATCCGCCTGCGCGAAGAACTGTCCGAACAGATCAGGGCGCTGAAGGAACTCAAGCAGATGGCGGCGTCTTATGGCTGTGACATCAGCCTGCCTGCCGCCTCGGCCCGTGAAGCCGTGCAATGGGTCTATTTCGCTTATCTTGCGGCGGTCAAGGAACAGAACGGCGCGGCCATGTCGTTGGGCCGGGTGTCCACCTTCCTCGACGTGTTCATTGAACGCGATCTGAAGGACGGCGTGATCACCGAGGAATTCGCCCAGGAACTGATCGACGATTTCGTCATCAAGCTGCGCATCGTGCGTTTCCTGCGCACCCCGGAATATGATGCCCTGTTCTCGGGCGATCCCACCTGGGTGACCGAAAGCATCGGCGGCATGGGCGAAGATGGTCGTCCGCTGGTCACCAAGAACAGCTATCGTTTCCTGCACACCCTTTACAATCTGGGGCCGGCCCCAGAACCCAACATGACGGTGTTCTGGTCGCCCAGCCTGCCTGCCGCTTTCAAGAAGTTCTGTGCGCGGGTGTCTATCGATACCAGTTCGATCCAGTATGAAAGCGACGATCTGATGCGTCCCGCCTGGGGCGATGATACCGGGATCGCCTGCTGCGTGTCGGCCATGCGCATCGGCAAGCAGATGCAATTCTTCGGCGCGCGCGTCAATCTGGCCAAGACCCTGTTGTACGCCATCAATGGCGGGCGCGACGAAATCACCGGCGAACAGGTCGGTCCGGTCTATCCGGCTGTCGATGGCGACGTGCTGGACTTCGATCAGGTGTTCGCGGCTTTCGACAAGATGATGGACTGGCTGGCCAAGATCTATGTCAACGCCTTGAACTGCATCCATTACATGCACGACAAGTACGCGTATGAACGCATCGAAATGGCCCTGCATGACCGCGATATCCTGCGCACCATGGCGTGCGGCATCGCTGGTCTGTCGGTGGTCGCCGACAGCCTGTCGGCCATGAAATACGCCAAGGTCAAGGTGATCCGTGATGATCGCGGTCTGGCTGTCGATTATCGGCCGGAAGGGGAATATCCGACCTTCGGCAATGATGACGAACGGGTGGACAGCCTGGCGGTCGAGGTTATGCACCGCTTCATGGAAAAGGTGCGCAAGCATCCGACCTATCGTCACGCCACCCATACCCAGTCGGTTTTGACCATTACCTCCAACGTGGTGTACGGCAAGAATACCGGATCGACCCCGGACGGCCGTAAGGCGGGCGAACCCTTTGCGCCGGGCGCCAACCCGATGCATGGCCGCGACCATCACGGCTTTATCGCCGCCGCCTTGTCGGTGGCCAAGCTGCCCTATCAGGATGCCCAGGACGGCATTTCCCTGACCGCCAACATGGTGCCGGAAGGGTTGGGCAAGACCCGGCCTGAACAGATCGACAATCTGGACGCCGCGCTGGACGCCTATTTCGCCTCCGCCGGGTTCCATGTAAACGTCAACGTGCTGAACAAGGAAACCTTGCTGGACGCCATGGAACATCCTGAAAATTATCCGCAATTGACGGTCCGCGTGTCGGGCTATGCGGTGAATTTCACCAAGCTGACCCGCGAGCAGCAGGAAGACGTGATCCATCGGACGTTCCATGGACATCTCTGACGGCATTGACCGCCTGCCCTGTCATGACGCCTGCACCGGCGGCTTTGAAGCCGCCGGACAGGCGGGGCAGGGCGATCTTCTGACCGGCTTTGTCCATTCCTGGGAAACCATGGGGACGCAAGATGGGCCTGGCACCCGCTTCGTTCTGTTTCTGACCGGTTGCGCCTTGCGCTGCCGGTATTGCCATAACCCGGAAACCTGGCATCTGAAGAACGGCGAACCCATGACGGTTGCCCAGGTGGCCGAGGAAATCGCCAAATACCGCCGGGTTCTGTCCATCATGCATGGCGGTGTCACCGTCAGCGGCGGCGAGCCCCTGGTGCAGCATGCCTTTAGCGCCGCCATCTTGCGTCATTGCAAGGAACTGGGGCTGCATACCGCGCTCGACACGTCGGGCTATATGGGTGACTGGGCGTCCGACGAGATGTTGGCCGACGTCGATCTGGTGCTGTTGGACATCAAGTCCTGGTTGCCCGAAACCTATCGCACCGTCACCGGCCACGATATCGAACCGACGCTGCGCTTTGCCCGCCGTTTGGTGGACAAGAAAATCCCCATCTGGGTGCGCTTCGTGCTGGTGCCGGGGTGGACCGACGATCCCGCCAATGTGGATGGTCTGGCCGCCTTTGTCGCCAGTCTGGGCGACGGGGTGGAGCGGGTCGATATTCTGCCCTTCCACCAGATGGGCAAGGCCAAGTGGCATGACCTGCATCGGGCCTACAGTCTGGAAGATGTTCAGCCGCCGACCGAAGCACAAATTCAGGCGGTACGCGATGTCTTTGCCCGCCATGGGGTGACGGCGCTTTAAGCGGCTTGCTGAAACCGTGCAGCAAATAAGGGAATTTTATCTGATTGACATCCCTCTTTCGCGTGGCATGACTGGGCGATGGACGTCATCGATCAGTCTTTTTTGCAATCCCTGTTGGCAAAAGCCACCAAAGGGCGAATTGCCACCCTGCGCCCCGGACAGTGGGAGGCCATTGCTCAAGTCTTGACCCCAGGGGGGCGCACTTTGCTGGTGCAGGCCACCGGCTGGGGCAAAAGTCTGGTCTACTTCGCCGCCACTCTGGCCTTGCGCCGTCAGCGCCGGGTTGGGCCAACGGTGGTCATTTCCCCTTTGCTGGCGTTGATGTATGACCAGCTTGCCGCCGCTGATGCCCATGGTTTGGCCGCAGTCACGGTCAATGCCGACAATCTAGACGATTGGCCCGACGCCTTGGCCCGGTTGGAGCAAGATCGGGTCGATATCCTGTTTATCTCGCCCGAGCGGCTGGGACATTCCGGTTTCATGGCGCGGCTGCGGCCCATTTTGGCCCGCACCGGCCTGTTCGTGATCGATGAAGCCCACTGCATTTCCGATTGGGGGCATGATTTTCGCCCCGATTATCAGCGGCTGCGCCGGGTGGTGGCCGATCTTTTGCCACCCCAGGCGGCGGTTCTGGCGGCCACCGCCACCGCCAACCGCCGGGTCCAGGACGATATCGCCCGACAATTGGGCGGCGCGGGGCAGGCGATCCGCGGCCCCTTGGCGCGTCCGTCGTTGCGGCTGTCGGCCTTGTCCCTGCCGGATCCGGCGCAACGCTATGGCTGGCTGGCCGAACATCTGGCGGGATTGCCGGGCAGCGGCATCATCTATACCCAGACCATCGCCGACGCCAATCGGTTGGCCCGTTTTCTCAAACAGCAGGGCCATAAGGTCGCCCCTTACCATTCCCGCCTGAGCGCAGACGAGGAAAGCGGGCCACTGCGTCGCGATCTGGAAAACCGTCTGAAAGCCAATGACCTGAAAGCCCTGGTGGCGACCCAGGCGCTGGGGATGGGCTTTGACAAGCCCGATCTGGGGTTCGTGGTGCATTACCAGCGTCCCGCCTCGCCGGTGCATTATTACCAACAGATCGGCCGTGCCGGTCGCGCTATCGAGCGGGCCGAGTGTGTCTTGCTGGCCGGGGCCGAGGATGAGGCCATCATCCGTTATTTCATCGATAGCGCCTTTCCCGACGATGACGATATCGCCCAGGTTCTTGACGCCTTGGACCAGGAGGAAACCGGTCTCGCGGTCGAGGATCTGCCCCGTTGCATCGCCTTGCCGCAAAATCGCATTGATCAGATTTTACGGCTTTTGGCCGTGCAGGATGTGCCGCCGGTGGCGCAATTGGGCGGGCGTTGGCTGCGGACCGGCCAACCCTGGCGGGTCGATGTGGCCGAACTGTTGGCGGTACGGGACCGGCGCTTGGCGGAAGCGGCCCGCATGGCCGATTATGTGGCGCTGCGCGATCGCTGCTTGATGGAGTTTCTGACCCTCGAACTGGATGATCCCGACGCGGCCCCCTGCGGCCAGTGCGCCAATTGCCGTCGCCGCCGTCGCTTGCTGGGATGGCTGGGATGGGGCCGGGGCCCCTTGCAGGTGCCGTCGGCCCGTCGGAATGCGGCGGCGCATTGGGTGGCGGCCAATTCCTGGCGCGGTCTGCCACCTAAGCAGATGTGGCCCGCCCGCGCCTTGCCGGGATATGGCTGGGATGGCGAAATCCTTGAGGATTGGCGTACTGGCTGGGGACGCGTGGCCTGGAGCAAGGGGCAGGATCGCCCCGTCGATCCGGTGGCCTGCCTGACCGAGTTGGCCCAGAACTGGGACCCGGAACCCGAGCCCGCCTGGGTTTGCGCCGTGCCCGGCGTTGCGGCGGTCGAGGC
Source organism: Rhodospirillaceae bacterium (assembly GCA_030151865.1). Lineage (GTDB taxonomy): Bacteria > Pseudomonadota > Alphaproteobacteria > Rhodospirillales > Magnetospirillaceae > JASLCK01. The sequence goes on from JASLCK010000213.1 coordinate 4,982, forward strand.
GATGGCAAAAGACGTCGCCAATCAGTTGGGGCTTCCTTATCTGCCTGTCTTGGTCCGCAGCAAGGAAGGGCCGGGGGCTGCGCAACCCAATGACTGGCAGGCTGCCCATGCCTTGGATTTGGCGTTTCGCCTGGATATGCCGCCGCCTGCCGGGGCGGTTTTACTGGTGGATGGCGACCCTGGGTTGGGCTGGGCACTGACCATTTGCGCCAGCCTGTTACGCCGCCAGGGCGTACCCTGGGTGCACCCGCTCGCCCTGGGGTTTGAGCCAGGGAGTGGTTCTGACAATCAACCGATCAAGCGGATGCAGACAGGGGCATGCGCAGTGTGATATATGCGGTCTTTCCGACCTGTTTAAACAGGGGCGGTGTGGTAATTAAATAAACAACATTAGACTCTTGTGATTGACGCCAGGGCGTTAAGGCGGAGCCACTGCATGATCTCGATCAAAGGCTTGAGTAAAGTCTTTAAGACCCCCGTGGGCGATGATGCCCCGGTGCTGCATGACGTTTCGCTCTCTGTCGAAAAGGGCGAGATTTTTGGCATTATTGGCCGCTCCGGCGCTGGGAAAAGCACGCTGGTGCGCTGTATCAACCTGCTGGAACGACCCACCAGTGGTAAAGTCGTGGTGGACGGCCAGGAGGTCACGGCCCTGTCGGAACGCGATCTGCGCCAGGCGCGCCGGT
>JASLCK010000217.1 GCA_030151865.1 Rhodospirillaceae bacterium
CGGCGCAACGGGCTGGTCTTCAGCTTGGGCGATGCCGTGACAGTCACCCTGGCGGAAGCCAATCCCCTGACCGGCAGTCTTATTTTCCAGATGGTTGGTGGTGGCTCGACCAATGCCTCGGGCGATCAGGGACGCCCCCGCCCGACAGGGGCCGCTCGTCCGGGCGGGCGCGATGTCCGTGTCCCCAAACGCAGCAAGACCATCAGTCGCGGCCGCAAGCCCAAGGGAAAGAAGAAGTTCTAGGGTGATGCACGCGGCGCGCTGGATTTCCGCAAGCTTATTGTTGCTGACCAGCGCCTGTACGCCGGTCAGCGAAGCCGCGCCCCTATCCAGCGAGGCGGCACGCCCCGAAGACGTCATCGCCTATGGCTTCGACGCCATCAAGGACCGCTATCTGACCGACGTTTCCATCGGTGATCTGGCCCAGGAAAGCCTGAAAGGGCTGTCCGGGCTGGATCCGTCGCTGTCGATCGACCGGTCGTCGAACCGTCGCATTGTGCTGCGTTACCGCGATGAACGGATCGCCGAACATCCGCTTCCCGCCGCCGATGACGCCCAGGGCTGGGCCAGCCTGATCGTCACCTTCGCCCATGCCGCCGCCAAGGAATCCCCTGAACTGCGCAAGGCCGACGCCGAACGGCTTTACGAGACGGTTTTCGACGCCGCCCTGGCCCGGCTGGATATCTTTTCCCACTATGCCGGCAATCACGAAGCCGATAACCGCCGCGCCCAGCGTAACGGCTTTGGCGGCGTCGGCGTGCGCTATCGCCCCCTGCCCGCCGACATCGCGGTGACCGAGGTCATCCCGGAAACCCCCGCCGAGAAAGCCGGATTGAAAGCGGGGGATCACATCGCCCAAATCGACGGCAAAGCCGTCGGCGGCCTGTCCCATGACGATATCGGCAAATTGCTGCGCGGCCCAATCGACAGCCCGGTAACGCTGAAAGTCAAAAAGCAGGACACCCAGAAAGCCGCCCTGGTGGTGGTGCACCGCGCCCTGATCCTGCCGCCGACCGTCACCACCACCGTGACCGACGACATCGCCACCATTCAGATCAGCGGCTTCAACCAGGGAACCGCCCATCTGCTGGCGGAAAGCCTGCAACGCGCCAGAAAGCCGCAAAAGGGCGGCAAGGCCCTGAAGGGGGTCATTCTGGACCTGCGCGGCAATCCCGGCGGTCTGCTGGACCAGGGGGTGGAAAGCGCGGCCCTGTTCATGGCCCCCGGACGGATCGTTTCGACCCAGGGCCGTCATCCGGCCTCGGTCCAGATTTTTGATGTCGCCAGCCGAGGCCCGGCCTTGGACCTGCCGCTGGCGGTTCTGGTGGACGGGCAATCGGCCTCGGCGGCGGAGATCGTCGCCTCGGCCCTTCAGGATTCCGGCCGCGCGGTGGTGGTCGGCACCAACAGCTTCGGCAAGGGCACGGTGCAGACCGTGGTGCATCTGCCCAACGACGGCGAGATGACCCTGACTTGGTCACGCTATTACAGCCCGTCAGGATACGCCCTGCACGGCCTTGGGGTGTTTCCCTCGGTTTGTACCGCGCAATCTGACAAACCGGCCTCGCTGCTGCTTAAAACCGCTTTGGAGGACAGGGAAGAAACCCAGAAGGTTTTGACCCAATGGCGTCAAACAGCCGTCGATGATCAGGAAGAGCGGCGCAGACTGCGCGGCCTGTGCCCGGCAGCCGAGCATGACGACGCCACCCCCGACGAAGACTTGGCCCGGCAAATTCTCAAAGATGGGCGGCTTTACAGGCGGCTTTTGGCCCCCGCAGGCAACCGGTCGGTCGGGAATTAAAAAAATGGCGTTTTAGACCACAGATTGTCTTGACAACGCCGGAACATGCTGTATTTTGCGCCCCTCTGAAGTCGTCACCTTGAATTCGGGGTTTTTAAAATGGCTAAGCCCGCCACCATTCTCATCAAGCTGCTCAGCACCGCTGGCACCGGCTTTTTTTACGTGGCGAAGAAGAACCCGCGTAAGACGACCGAAAAGCTTGAATTCCGCAAGTATGATCCGGTCGTGCGGAAGCATGTTCAGTTCAAGGAAGCCAAGATTAAGTAATCTGGCTGCCTGACTGGCATACTGATCTTCAGCGAACGCCCGCCGACAATTGTCGCGGGCGTTTTGCTTTGGCGAGTCCGATGGGAACGGCTTAAGCTGTCAGTTCCACCCCCTCGCCACAAAGACCCCGCCCATGGGCAAGATTGCCTTTGAAAGCCACAGCCCCTCCGCCGATGCCGTCAGAACCGCGTTAGACGGCTGCCACCAGGGGGCTTTCTGGCTGGACGATCTGCCACCCCAACCGCCGCACCCATCCGCCAGCGGAGCCCTGAAAACCGATCTGCTGATTGTCGGCGGAGGGTTCCTGGTCCTGTGGTGCGCCCTGATCGCCAAGGAACGCCACCCCGACCGAACGGTCTGCCTGATCGAAGCCGAGCGGCTGGGCTGGGCGGCATCCGGCCGCAATGGCGGCTTTTGCGAAGCCAGCCTGACCCATGGCGAGAAAAACGGCCGTCAACGCTGGCCCGACGAATACGAGACGCTGGAGCGGCTGGGCCAGGACAATTTGCAAGCCCTGGAAGACACCCTGCGCCGCTATGCCATCGACTGCGATTACGAGGCCAATGGCCTTTTGACCGTCGCAGTCGAACCTTATCAGGACGCCCTGCTGCGCCGCGCCCCCGATTATCTGGATCAAGCCAGCGTGCGGCAGGAACTGAATTCGCCGCTGTTTCTGTCCGGCCAGTGGGACAAGACCTCGACCGCCACGCTGCACCCCGCCAAACTGGTGCGCGGGCTGGCGCGGGCAGCGGCGGGGTTGGGCGTGACACTTTACGAAAACACCCAAGCCGTCGCCTTGCACGGGGCAAACGACACCGTTTTGGTGAAGACCCGGCGCGGCCAGATCACAGCGCAGAACGTCATCCTGGCCACCAACGCCTTTCCATCGCTGTTGTGGCGATACCGTCTGCACACCATTCCGATTTACGATTACGTCCTGGTCAGCGAACCGCTGAGCGATCAGCAGCGTCAAGCCCTGGGTTGGACCCACCGTCAGGCCGTCGCCGATATGGGCAACCAGTTCCACTATTACCGCCTGACCCGTGACAACCGCGTTCTGTTTGGCGGGTATGACGCCATCTATCACTATGGCGGCAAGATCAAAGCGGATCAGGAAAACCGCGACGCCAGCCATCAGCGGCTGGCCGCGCATTTCCTGGCCCTGTTCCCGCAATTGGCAGGCATCCGCTTCACTCACAAATGGGCTGGGGTCATCGACACATCCACCCGGTTCTGCGCGTTCTATGGCAGCGCCCACGAGGGGCGGACCGCTTATGCGGCGGGCTTTACCGGACTGGGCATTGCCGCCACCCGCTTTGCCGCCGACGTCCTGCTGGACAAACTGGACAGCCAGGACAACGAGCGCACACGCCTGCGCATGGTCAACGAAACACCCCTGCCCTTTCCGCCCGAACCGCTTACCTATGCCGCCGTGCAGACCATGCGCTGGTGTCTGGACCAAGCCGACCACAACCAAGGCCGCCGCAACCCAGTGCTGCGCACCCTGGACCGGTTGGGTTTGGGATTCGATTCATAAAAAAAGCGCCCCCATCTGGACGGGGACGCTTTATCGGTGACCGGGCGTTCAAAGCTCAGCTCAGAAACTTTGCCACAGTCTGCAAGAAATTGGCGACCGAGATGGGCTTGGCGATATAGCCTTCGCACCCGCCTTCGCGGATTTTTTCCTCGTCCCCCTTCATGGCAAAGGCAGTCACGGCAATGACCGGAATCGCCTTCAAATCAGGGTCGGCCTTCAACATCTTGGTGATTTCCAGACCGGAAATCTCCGGTAGCTGAATATCCATCAAAATCAGATCGGGTTTATTGTCACGGGCCAAAGTCAAAGCCTCTCGACCATCCTTGGTCTGCAAGGTTTCATAACCGTGCGCCTGCAGAAGGTCATTGAACAGCTTCATGTTCAGTTCGTTGTCTTCAACGATCAGTATCTTCTTCGCCATCCCGACACCCAGATCCCCGGACATTCGCCCCTTAAACACATAAGGCCATCATGGGCAATATCCAGCCGCAAGTCAAACCGACTTGTCATGCCAAGGTCTTCATCCGCCAAGCGCAAATAGCCAGCGACACCCAGCCCAGAATGAACGAAGTCCCACCAAAGGGGGCAAGCTGCGCCCAAGGCAGGTCTGCCAGCGCCATGGCATAAAGCGCGCCAGGAAACAACAGACTGCCCAGGCAAAAAAACACCCCGGCCAATCTGGCCCAAATTCCGCCCTTTTCTTGCAGGGCGACAACCCCCAGCAGGGCCAGGGCGTGATAGATCTGATAACGTGACGCCTTATCGGCCAATTCCTGGGCGTGCCCGTCCAGGCCATGGGAAGCATAAGCCCCCAGGGCGACGGCGATCGCCCCGCTCAGCCCGGCAAAGATCAAAAAGAAACGGCTGCACCGCGCAAAGTTCATCTTCATCAATCCCTGTTGATAAAACATCTGGCCCTGTTGATAAAACATCTGGGCAAGATGTGAGCAAAAAAAGGGCCGGGACAAGCCCGGCCTTAAGTTTCTCTTGAGGGAAAAAGATACAGGGCGTCACACTTGGCAACATCCAGTATCGGAGGTGGATCATAGTCGTTTCCCCTTCCCCCGCTGTGACGCGCGTCACAGATCAGGCATTTCCCCGAACATCGTCTACAAGTTCTTGCAATTGCTCCATATCCAGGATCGCCAGAGCATCCTTGCGGCGCTCGACAATCTTGGCGCGGGCCAGTTCGTTCAGCACGCGGGCAACCGTCTCGCGGGTGGTGCTGACGCGGCTGGCGATATCGGAGTGAACCGGAATCGGCTGCAAAATCGCGGTCAGACCATCCTTGGAACAAAGCCGGGCCTGGCGCAGCACCTCGGCATGGACCCGGTTGTTGGCCCCCAAGGTTGACAGATCCATGATGCGTTCGGTGCCCTGACGGATCACCCGGGCCAGTCGGCGCATGATCAGCAGCCCGACCTGAGCCTTCGTCGCCAACAGATTCAGAAAGACTTCGTGCGACATGGCCGCGGTCAGCGCGTCGCCGCCTTGAGCCAATACAAAGGCCGAGCGCGGGCCACCATCCAGGGCAGCCAACTCGCCAAAATATCCGCCGGGACCGATATCGTCCAAGGCCACTTCCCGGCCCGAGACCGAGTAGTTCACGATCCGCGCCATGCCCTCGATGATGAAATAGACGTCGCGGCTTTCGCTTTGCCCATCGATGATATGTTCGCCCACGCCATAGCGCCGCCAACGACATTGGCGCGCCAGATCGGCCCGTTCGGCGGCAGAAAGAGACGCCAGCAACGGCACCTCGTCCAAAGAGAAAGTCGGGCTGTCCTGCACCATGGGATGAGAGTCTTACCTGCTGTCGCGCATTGCGTTATGCGCCCACCATACCATGATGCGGCGCAAAGAAAATTGATTGCTTTTTAATAAAA
>JASLCK010000221.1 GCA_030151865.1 Rhodospirillaceae bacterium
TTCCTTGACCAGATCCATCTCGGCATCGACCTTGACGCCAAGGGCGGTCAAAACATCGGCTGATCCCGATTTGGACGACAGGGCGCGGTTGCCGTGCTTGGCCACCGGCACGCCGCAGGCGGCCAGTACGATGGCGGCGGCGGTCGAAATGTTATAGGTGCCCGACGCATCGCCGCCGGTGCCGCAAGTGTCGATGGCGCCGACCGGGGCCTCCATCGGGTGGGCCTTGGCGCGCATGATGCGGGCCGCACCAGTGATCTCCGCCACAGTTTCGCCGCGCACCCGCAGCGCCATTAAAAAGCCGCCGATCTGCGCCGGGGTGGCGTCGCCCGACATGATGATGTCAAACGCTTCTTCCGCTTCCGCCTCGGTCAGGATTTCGCGGGCGGCGACGCGGGCCAGCAGGGCCTTCATTTGCGCAGCACTCATGATCAGGCGGCCTTTCCCTGCTGGCGGCGGGCCAGATCGATGAAGTTGCCCAACATCTTATGTCCGTGTTCCGAGGCGATGCTTTCCGGGTGGAACTGCACGCCATGAATATTCATGGTCTTGTGGGCCAGACCCATGATCAGGCCGTCCTCGGTCCAGGCGGTGGCTTCCAGACAGTCGGGCAGGCTGGAACGTTCCACCACCAGCGAATGATAGCGGGTGGCGCGATAGGGGGACGGAATGCCCGCGAAGATGCCGGTGCCGTTGTGATGCATCAGGTCGGTCTTGCCGTGTACCGGCTTGGGGGCCCGGACAACCTTGCCGCCAAAGGCCTGGCCGATGGCCTGATGGCCCAGGCAGACCCCCAGCAGCGGCACGCGGCCTGCGGCGGTCTTGATCAGGTCCAGGCAAATGCCCGCCTTGTCGGGGTCGCAGGGGCCGGGGGAAATCACGATGCCTTCCGGCTGCAGAGCCAGGGCCTGTTCGACCGTCAGCGCGTTGTTGCGGAAGACCTTAACCTCCGCCCCCAATTCCCCCAGATAATGCCAGAGGTTGTAGGTAAAGCTGTCAAAATTGTCGATCAGTAGAAACATGGCGCGGCACCTGTGAAACCGATGCGGCAGAATGCAATCTCGAAGCGGGGCGCGTCAATCCTTAGCAGCGGTTTTTCCTGCGCTTTTGCTAAAGAAGGAAGGGATAGGATGGGGTAGGCGGACACGCGATGGCTAGATTTTGTCCCAAGGCGGCAAAGGCTGAACGCAGGTGATTGACCTGTCACGGGTTTGCTTTACATCCTTAAGCACCATGAGCCAGACCAGCCATCTTTCCCTGCCCATTCAGGGCATGACCTGCGCCGCCTGTTCCACGCGTTTGGAACGGGTTTTGTCGAAGCAGCCGGGCATTGCCGAGGCCAGCGTCAGTCTGGCTTCGGAAAAAGCCGATTTGACTTTCGATCCCAGCCAGACCGGCTTGCCAAAGATCGTTCAAGCCATTGAAGGGGCTGGATTTAGCGTCCCGGACCGAACGATCGATCTGGATGTGACCGGCATGACTTGCGCGGCCTGCGCCACCCGGATCGAGAAGGTTTTGCGCCGTATTCCCGGTGTGGCCGAGGCCGAGGTCAATCTGGCGACGGAAAAAGCCCGCATCACCGTTTTGGAAGGTATGGCCCCGCCGTCGGCCCTGATCATGGCGGTGCAAAAAGCGGGATTCGGCGCCAGTCTGACCCGCCAGGACGGCAAACCCGACGACGATCGCGCCGCCCGGACGGCCCGGCGCGATCTGCGGCTGGTGCTGGCTTCGGCATTGCTGACGTTGCCGCTGGTCGGGCCGATGGTGCTGGACTGGTTCGGTCTGTCGCTGATGCTGCCCGCCTGGGGGCAATTGCTGTTGGCCGCGCCGGTGCAGTTCGTCATCGGCTGGCGGTTCTATGTGGGGGCCTGGAAGTCTCTGAAGGGCGGGGCCGGCAATATGGATGTGCTGGTGGCCCTGGGCACCACGGCGGCCTTTGGTCTGTCGGCCTGGCGCACTGCGCAGATTTGGGCGGCGGGCGAGCATGCCGAGCATATGGCCCCGATGGATTTGTATTTCGAAGCCTCGGCCGTGGTGGTGACCCTGGTTCTGCTGGGCAAGTGGCTGGAAAGCCGGGCCAAGCGCGGGGCGGCGTCGGCCATTCGCGCCCTGATGGCGCTGCGCCCGGAAACGGCGCGGGTCGAACGCGATGGCACCATCGTTGAAATTCCCGCCGATGCGGTGTCACCCGGTGAAACCGTGCTGATCCGCCCCGGCGAACGCGCCCCCGTCGATGGTCTGGTGATCGATGGCGAAAGCCAGATGGATGAAAGCCTGCTGACCGGCGAAAGTCTGCCGGTGGCCAAGGCGGCGGGCGACAAAATCACGGCGGGCGCCATCAACGGCGACGGACTGTTGCGAATCGAGGCCACCGCCGTCGGTGCGCAATCGACCATCAGCCGCATTATCCGGCTGGTGGAAGGTGCGCAGGCCAGCAAGGCCCCGGTGCAAAAGCTGGTAGACAAGATTTCCGCCGTTTTCGTCCCGGTGGTGGTGGCGGTGGCGGTGCTGACCTTTGCGGTCTGGTGGGGGCTGGCGGGCGATCCGTCGCAAGCCTTTGTCGCCGCCGTGTCGGTGCTGGTGATCGCCTGCCCCTGTGCCCTGGGGCTGGCGACCCCGACCGCCATCATGGTGGGAACCGGCGTCGCCGCCCGCCATGGCATTCTGATCAAGGATGCCGAAGCGCTGGAGCGCGCCCATCATGCCACGGCGATGATTTTGGACAAAACCGGCACTCTGACCCAGGGTAAACCCGCCGTGACGGCGGTGCGCCCCGTACCGGGTGTGCTGGACCAGCATCTGTTGGCTCTGGCGGCATCGGCCCAGCAGGGCAGCGAACACCCCCTGGCCCATGCGGTGCTGGCCGCCGCCCAGGAACGGGGCTTGGCCCTGTCGGCGCTGACCAGCTTTAAGGCTTTGCCGGGGCGCGGTCTGTTGGCCGAAACCGATGGCCGTACCGTGTGGCTGGGCAGTCCCCGCCTGATGGAGGGGCAGGGCGTCGATCTGTCGCCGCTGCTGGCCCCCGCCCAGGATTATGAAGCGGAAGGCTGCACCGTCATGTGGCTGGCCGAACAGCAAGGGCTGGGCGAGGGGGCGAAGACCCTGCTGGGCTTTATCGCCGTCAGCGATCCCATCAAGCCGAAAGCCGCCGAAGCGGTGGCTGAGCTGCGCCGTCTGGGGGTCGCCACCTGCATGTTGACCGGCGACAATGCCCGCGCCGCCCGCCATATGGCCGCTCTGGCTGGGGTTGATGACTTCCGCGCCGAATTGCTGCCCGAGGATAAGGCGGCGGAAGTGATGCGCCTGAAGGCCGAGGGTAAGGTGGTGGCGATGGTTGGCGACGGCGTCAACGACGCCCCGGCCCTGGCGGCGGCGGATATCGGCGTCGCCATGGGCACCGGGGCCGATGTCGCCATGCATACGGCGGGGATTACGCTGATGCGCGGCGATCCGGCATTGCTTCCCGCCGCTTTGTCGGTGTCGCGCGCCACTTATGACAAGATCCGCCAGAACTTGTTCTGGGCCTTTGCCTACAACGTGGTGATGGTGCCGTTGGCCGCACTTGGCATGCTAAGCCCGACCCTGGCGGGGGCGGCGATGGCCTTTTCCAGTGTCAGCGTGGTGTCCAACAGCCTGTTGCTGCGGCGCTGGAAACCGTTTCGTGGCTTGGTTTGAGTTGCTACACTCCGCCCGAATGATTGTTCGGGCAGGAGTAAAACCGTGAGCAACGGCCAGAAATCATGGCGCGCACAAGTTCGCCGCGTCTCGGCCAGGGTCAGCCGCAGCCGGGCCGCGCCGCTGCTGATCGGTTTGGGGGTGCTGTGCGCCGTCGGTCTGGTGGTGGTGGTCACGGTGCGGCTTTTAGGGCCGCCGCCGTCGGCCCAGCATCAGACCCCGCAGCTTGCCGCCCAGCAATCTTTGGCCCCAGTGACGCCGCCCGCCTTGCCGAGCCCGGAGGAGGTGGAAAGTGCGCCCCATCCATCGGTCCAGGGCTATGATCCGCCCGCCACGGAAACCAGTTCGCAAACGGTGATCGAGGATGAACCGCAAGCAGCGGTGCCTTCGCCTGCGCCGTCGGTTTCGTCGCCTGTGCCCACATCGGAACAGAAACAGCCCGAGCAACAGACTGCTTTGGCCGTGCCGGTGCCCCCCTCGGCCTTGCCTGTTCGGCCAGCAGCCCCGAGCGGAGAACGCAAAGCCTGGGAACGCTATGCGCTGGAAGCCCCGCCCAGCAATGGTCACCCAATCATCGCGGTGATCATCGATGATATGGGGGTGGATAAGAAACGGTCCGAACGGGTTTTGCATCTGCCCGGTCCGCTGACCATTTCTTTCATGTCCTATGCCCAGGAACTCTCGCGCCTGACCGAGGAAGCGCGGGCGCACGGTCATGAAATGATGATGCATGTGCCGATGGAACCGACCCGTGCCACCATCGATCCCGGACCGGGGGCCTTGACCACCGATCTGTCGCTGTCGGATATCCGCCATCGCTTTGACCAGGATTTGGACAGTTTCCAGGGCTATGTCGGTATCAACAATCATATGGGCAGCAAGTTCACCGCCTATGCCCCCGGCATGCAGGTGGTGATGGAGGAGTTGCACAAGCGTGGTCTTCTGTTCATCGATTCTTTGACCACCGAACACAGCGTCGGGCTGGAACTGGCCAAGAAGGCCGGTATCCCCACGGCGGGCCGCAATGTCTTTTTGGACAATCTGGGCGATCTGGCCTCGGTCCAGGGGCAGTTGGCCAGTGTCGAGGCGGTGGCCCGCAAGAAGGGCACGGCCATTGCCATCGGCCATCCCCGCGACGCCACCATTGAAGCCCTGGCGGCATGGCTGCCGACCCTGCGGCAAAAGGGCTTTGTGCTGGTGCCGGTGACCGCCGTGGTGCGCGCCCGCATGGCCGAGGCCCAGCCCACCGCCGCTGCCACGCATTGAAACCCCGCCTGCTTCCTGCTAAACCGCTGTTCTATTTTCTTTTGACAGGTTGTCGCCCGTGACCAAAGCCCCGTCCCTGATCGATCCCGCCATTGCTGCCGCCGAACTCTTCACCGTGCGCGATTTCATCCGCCATGCGGTCAGCAGCTTCAATGCGGGCGAGCTTTATTTTGGTCACGGCACCACCACCGCCTTTGACGAAGCGGTCTTCATGGTGCTGGAAGGGCTGCATTTGCCCATCGATCAGTTGGAACCCTATTGGGATGCCCGTCTGACCCAGGGGGAACGCCAGACTCTGGCCAATATGATCGACCAGCGGGTGCGTACCCGCAAGCCTGCGTCTTATCTGACCAAGAAGGCTTATATCCAGGGCATTCCCTTCCATGTGGATGAACGGGTGATCGTGCCGCGTTCCTTCATTGGCGAGTTGCTGTTTTCCGATCTGATCGGCGGCGACGGTTTCACCCTGATCGATAACCCCTACGAGGTGAACAGCGTTTTGGACCTGTGCACC
>JASLCK010000310.1 GCA_030151865.1 Rhodospirillaceae bacterium
CCACCTCCTCGCGGGAATTGTCGGGCGGACAGGATTTCAAGCAGGAACTGGTGGAAAAGGTGCGGGCCCTGGCCGCCGCGCGTCGGCGCATGCCGCGCCGCGCCATGCCCTCGACTCCGACCTCCTCGTTCCGCTCAACCACGCCTCCCGCTCCCGGCAGCCATACCCTGCCGACCCCGCCGCGGCCCAGTTCGCTTTATTCCCAGGCGACGGTGACGTTGCGCCAGGCGGGAACCGAAGCCCCCGACGTCATTGCCATCGGCTCGTCCACCGGCGGTCCCCAGGCTTTGTTCTCGGTCCTGGGCGCGCTCAAGGCTGGTTCAATCCGTCAGCCTATCCTGATCACCCAGCATATGCCTGCGACCTTCACCACCATATTGGCCGAGCATATTAGCCGGGTCAGCGGCTGGGAAACCGCCGAAGGCAAGGATGGCGAAGTGATCCGCCCCAACCGCATCTACATCGCGCCGGGTGACTTCCACATGGTGGTGGAAACCAAGGGCACCGACAAAGTCATCCGCCTGAACAAGAACCCGCCGGAAAACTTCTGCCGTCCCGCCGTCGATCCAATGCTGCGGAGCATCTCGGCGGCCTATGGGCGGCGCGTGCTGGCGGTTATCCTGACCGGCATGGGCTCTGACGGGGCCAAGGGCGGTCAGGTGGTCGTCAATAATGGCGGCACCATGATTGCCCAGGATGAAGCCACCAGCGTGGTCTGGGGCATGCCTGGCGCGGCCGCGACGTCGGGTATTTGCGCCGCGGTTCTGCCGCTTCCCGAAATTCCGCAGTACATTCTGCGGCAGGCTACGAGGCGCTGATCATGCTGCGTCCTGACGATTTCGATTTTCTGGCCAAACTGCTGAAGGAACGTTCGGGGTTGGTAGTCACCCCCGATAAGGCCTATCTGCTGGAAAGCCGCCTGATGCCGCTGGCCCGTTCGCGTGGGCTCAAGGGTTTGGAAGACATTATCGCCAAGATGCGCGGCCGGGACGAAGTCTTGGCTCGCGACGTGGTCGAAGCGATGACCACCAACGAATCCTTTTTCTTCCGCGACCAAAAGCCGTTTGACCAGTTCCGCGACACCATCCTGCCGATGATGTTGCAGGCCCGCGCCACCAAGCGCAGCATTCGCATCTGGTCCGCCGCCTGTTCGTCGGGTCAGGAAGCCTATAGCCTGGCCATGCTGCTGAAGGAAGCCTCGGCGCAACTGGCTGGCTGGCGCATTGAAATCGTCGGCACCGACATTTCCAACGAGATGCTGGAAAAGGCCAAAGCCGGTCTTTATTCACAGTTTGAAGTGCAGCGCGGTCTGCCCATCCAGATGCTGGTCAAGTACTTCAAAAAGAAGGACGAAAGCTGGCAGATCGATGCGGGCCTGCGCGCCATGGTGCAGTTCCGCGAATTCAATCTTCTGCACGATATGAAACTGCTGGGCCAGTTCGACATCGTGTTCTGCCGCAACGTGCTGATCTATTTCGATCAGCCGACCAAGGCCAAGGTTTTGGAAGGCATCGCCAAGCAGATGCCCGACGACGGAGTCTTGTATCTGGGCGGTGCCGAAACGGTTCTGGGCATTTCCGACCGCTTCAAGCCGATGGTCAATCAGCGCGGCATCTACTGCGTTTCCCGCTGATCACGGTGCAAGCCCCAAACACAAAAGCCGACCAGGGCGACCCGGTCGGCTTCTTCTTTGCCAGCGCTTCACGGAAGCGCATCATTCAGCGGCGTCGGGATCGCGGTTTGGCACCTCTTCCGACCAACGGTTGTGCAGCCACAGCCATTGTTCCGGGGTCTCGCGCACCCATGTTTCCAAAATCCGATTCACCTGGCTCATGATCCGCACGATATCGTCATGGCGATTGTCGGTCGTCACCACCGGCAATGGCGGGGACAGCACCATTTTAAAATGGCAGCCTTTCAGACGGTAAATTCGGGCCGGAACCAGCGGACAATTAAAGCGCAAGGCAAACTGAGCCAAAGCGGGCGCGGTCATGGCGGGAATGCCGAAGAACGGCACCGCGATGCCGTCATTCATCTTCTGATCCACCAACATGCCCAGATGACCGCCCTTTTTCAGGGTGTCCAAGGCCATGCGCGCCCCACTGGCCCCCTTGGGAATCAGTTTCACCCCATGGATGGCGCGGTTTTCATAAATCCACGACAGATAAGGATTGTTGGCGGCACGATAAATCAGATGCAGCGGCAAACCGTTGCGGGCCGCGCAATAAGCGTTCAGTTCCCAATTGCCGATATGGCTGGCGAAGAAAATGCCCGGCTGGTCGTCATCGCGCAGGAAGAGAATGTTCTCCAACCCCTCGACCTCGACCCGCTGGCCGGGACCAAAGGTGAATTTTTGCAGATGCGGGAATTCCGCCGCCACGCGCCCCAGATTGTCCCACATGGCGCGCACGATGCGGGCCTGCTCGACCTTGGGCATATCGGGAAAAACCCGACGCAGATTACGATAGGCGCGCCTGGACACCCAAAGATGCGGACCGAAACTACGCCCCAGCCATCCGCCGAGGTTCGACGCCGCATCAATCGGCAAGGCACCAAAAAATTTGTACAGACCGCCGATAATGACGGCCTCCACCCGATGTTTCATGGAACGCGCAGTCACGTCAGGCTCCACCCACTTTCACCACGTTGGACAAAACTTTTAAAACAGCATCCTCGTCTTCCCACGCGACGATGACGTTCAAGACACCAATTTCGCCACGCAAATGGGGCGGAATCCGCACCATATCCTTGGCGGTGGTGATCAGGGCGGCTTCATGCATGGTGGCACGCCCCACCAATTCGGAAATTTCGTTGGGATGATAAGGGTGATGGTCGGGAAAGGCATAAGCCTCGACAATGTTGGCCCCCAGCCGGTCCAGGCTGGTAAAGAACTTGTTGGGCCGCCCGATCCCGGCAAAGGCCACCACCGGCTGACCAGCCAGACTGCTGGCCTCGGCCTCGTGCTCAAGATGAGCGCGCAGCACCGGGACTTTATGCTGGCGGGCCAGTTTAGCGACGTTCTTTTTATCCTCGCCGACGATCACCACCGCGCCCGCACGGGCCAAACCCCAGGAAATCGGTTCGCGCAACGGTCCGGCGGGAATGCACCGCCCGGTGCCAAAGCCGACATGACCATCCACCACGATGATCGACAGGTCCTTGACCAGGGACGGGTTTTGGAAACCGTCATCCATGATCAGCACCTTGGCCCCGGCAGCAGCAGCGGCCTTGGCCCCCTTGGCGCGGTTCTTCGACACCCAGCAGGGGGCGACTTCGCCCAGCAGCAGGGGTTCGTCGCCGACTTGGCGGTGCGTGTGAGTCTGAGGATCGACCCGCAACGGGCCTTGTTCCGACCCGCCATAGCCTTGCGACAGGAAATGTGCACCGGGAATCATCTCGGCCAGGGACAAAGCCACCGGGGTCTTGCCTGCCCCGCCCGCCACCAGATTGCCGATGCAAATCACCGGAATGGGCGCACGGTAAGGATTAACCCCGCGCTTGGCGCGCCATGCGCTGCCCACAGCCCACAGCCAGCCGACGGGGGCCAGCAGATCCGACAGAAGTCCGCCTTCGGTCCAGAAACTTGGGGCCTTCATCCGCTGTCTCCTTCACGCAAGCCAGGGCTGCAACTCGTCCATTACCGCATCCAAAATACCGTCCTGGGCCGATGCGAAGGCCCGTGCCCGTGCCCCTTCCCCAGCCAATTGGGCGGGATCGGCCAGACGCAAAGACAAGGCCGTCGTCAGTTCGGCTTCATCGGCCACCTGGGTTGCCGCCCCTGCGGCCAGCATCTGTCCGGCAATGGCGGCGAAATTTTCCATCCATGGCCCAAACAGCACCGACGCCCCCAGCCGGGCGGGCTCCAGCGGGTTCTGACCACCTTGCCCAATGAGACTCTTGCCCATCAGCACAATCGGCGCAAGTCGCATGAACAACCCCAGTTCGCCCAACGTGTCGGCCAGCAGGATATCCGTTTCGGCCCCGACGCTTTGACCGGCGGCGCGGCGCGCCACCGACAGCCCCATCTCGGCCAATTCCGCCGCGATCTCCGGCCCGCGCTCAGGGTGACGCGGCACCACCAGGGTCAACAGACCGGGAAACTCTCGGCGCAAAGCCAGATGCACCCGCCCGGCCAGGGCTTCTTCCCCGGCATGGGTGCTGGCTGCCAGCCAGGACAAGCGCCCGGCCAAATCGGTGCGCAAACCGTCCAACACCGCCGGATCGGCAGGCAGGGGTTGGGCGGCAAATTTCAGATTGCCGTGACAGGCCACGCGCCTGACCCCCAGGGCCGATAAACGTTGGGCATCTTCCTGGGTTTGAGCAATGGCCAGGGCGAAACAGGACATCAGACGATGCGACAGACCGGGCAGACGGCTCCAGCTCTTAAAGGATTTGTCGGACACCCGCCCATTCAACAGCACCACCGGAACACCACGATTGGCGGTCTCTACCAGCAAGTTAGGCCAGAACTCGGATTCCGACCATAGCGCCAGATCAGGCTGCCAATGACCGAGAAAGCGCCGCACCCAGGCCACCCGATCCACCGGAACATATTGATGGATCGCCCCCTTGGGCAA
>JASLCK010000314.1 GCA_030151865.1 Rhodospirillaceae bacterium
AGCAGGGTCAGGAAGCTGCTGACCATGCGCAAGGGTTGGCGCAGATCGTGAGACGCCACATAGGCAAAGGCTTCCAACTCGGCGTTGGAGCGTTGCAGATCGGTGGTCTTGCGGGCCAGATCGATTTCCCAACGCTTGCGCTCGGTGATGTCGCGGGCGATGGCGAAATGATAGAGATTGCCGTCGTAGCGCAGTTCCTTCGATCCGATCTCGACTTCACGCAGGCTGCCGTCCTTGGCCCGCAGATGGGCTTCAAAACGGCTGTATTCCATCCCGGTCCAGTCGCCTTGCGGGGTGGTGAAATCGGTCATGGGTTTGCCGATCATTTCACCGCGTGACCAGCCCAGGCTTTCGAAGACATAGGTGTTGGCGTAGATCAGTTTCCAATCCTGATCGGTCAAAAAGATCATCTCAGCCGAATGGTCCACCAGAAAATTAACCAGGAACAGATCGCGGGTGGCCTTGCGCAGTTCATCATTTTGGCGGTTCAGGTCATTTTTATACCCGCCGATCAGACGACGCAGCAAAGTGGCGAAGAACAGGCAGACGAACACCGATGCCAAGACGCCCAGCGCCAGAGCGGCCAGGGTCAGCGTCACCTTGTCGCGGACCTTTTGGTCCAGTTCGCTGTGATGGCGGGCGGCTTCCTTTTGGATGTCATCCAGATAGGTGCCTGCCACCAGAACCCAGCCCCAATCATCCATGCGGCTGACAAAGCTGATTTTCGGGATGGCTTCGTTGCCCCCTGGCCTGCGCCAGTTATAGGTGACAAAGCCGTCCCCCTGACGGGCCTTGGTCAGAATGGTTTCGCTGATGATGCGTTCGTCGTCGGGCAGATCGTTGATGCGCTTGCCCTGGTCGTGCTGGGCCAGGGGATTGGTCAGAATGGTGCCGCTTTCCGTCAGGATCACCACATAGCCGTCATGGGCGAAGCGAAAGGTCCCCATGCGCTCCAGGGCATCATGCTGCAAAGTGGCTTCAACATTGCTGACATATTCCCCCGTGCCGATCACCCAGTTGAAGGGTTTGAACAGGCGGACATAGGCGATCTTGTCGGCCATATGTTTGTCGTCGCCAGGGGCATACCAGCGATAGCGGGAAAAGCCGTCACCTTCGGGCTGGCGGGCGGCGGTGATCAAGCCGCGCATGATGTGCTGGCCGGTATCGTCCCGGTTATCGAGCAGGGAAGAGCCTTCGCGTTCCGGCGCGGTGGGCAGCAAAATGCAGGTGCCGTCCATGCCGTCGATGAAGAAATAGCCCCGCCCGTCAAAGAAGCGCAGATTGCGCAAAGCTTCGACGATCAGGCTTTTGATCTCGGCTTCTGGGCGCTTGCCCTGTTCACGGCGGTAAATGGTTTCGGCCAGTTGATAGGCTTCATCCACCTGTTCGCGGATGGTGTTTTTCAGCACCTTTTCGGTGCGCGAGCGCATGAAGGTCAGATAGCTTTTGGCGGTATCGACCTGATCGATCAGTCGTTCCTGTTCCTGGCGCAGTTGCGCTGCTTCCAGGGATTTCAGGCCGGACTGATATTCCTCGATATCCTGGCGGATGAAGAAGAAGCCAAGCGCCACCACCAGCGTGACGACAATACCGATCGACCCCGCCAACAGCAGGCGAGAAATCAGTTTTTCGTCGAACACCAGTTTCATCGTCAGCCCGTGCCTGCCAAGGAGGAGGAGCCCTAGACCTGGCTCCTAGATCAAAAGACTATAGCGTGCTTGGCGGACCAGACAAATTGTCAAAAGAACAGGGCTCGTTTCTTTAGGGTTTGCGGCCTTTGCGTCCCTTCTTGACTTGACGCGGCGGCATTGGGCGCGGGCCTGCGTTTTCCGCCAGTCCCAGTTCGTTCAATTCCAGGCGGCGCAGTTCGTCGCGCAGGCGGGCGGCTTCCTCGAATTCCAGGTCGGCGGCGGCTTGGCGCATGCGCTTTTCCAGATCGGCCATATAGGATTTCAAATCCTTGCCGACCCGGTCTCCGCCTGCCAGATCACCGGTGCCGACGGTCATGTAATCTTGTTCGTAGACGCTTTCCATCACGTCGGAAATGGCCTTGCGCACCGATTCCGGGGTGATGCCGTGCTGTTCATTGTAAGCCTGTTGTTTGACGCGGCGGCGGTTGGTTTCGCCGATGGCGTAATCCAGGCTGTCGGTGATCTTGTCGGCGTACAACAGAACCCGGCCTTCCACATTGCGCGCGGCGCGGCCAATAGTCTGCACCAGGGATGTCTTGGAACGCAGGAAGCCTTCCTTGTCGGCATCCAGGATGGCCACCAGGGCGCATTCCGGGATGTCCAATCCCTCGCGCAGCAAGTTGATGCCGATCAGAACATCGAACACGCCCAGGCGCAGATCGCGAATGATTTCGATGCGTTCCAGGGTGTCGATGTCGGAATGGAGATAACGCACGCGCACGCCGTTGTCGTGCATGTATTCGGTCAGATCCTCGGCCATGCGCTTGGTCAGCACGGTGACCAGAACGCGTTGGCCCTTGGCGGCGCAAATCTTGGCTTCGGCCAACAGGTCGTCCACCTGATGTTCGACGGGGCGGATGATGCAAACCGGATCGATCAGGCCGGTGGGGCGGATCACCTGTTCGGTGAAGACGCCGCCGGT
Source organism: Rhodospirillaceae bacterium (assembly GCA_030151865.1). Lineage (GTDB taxonomy): Bacteria > Pseudomonadota > Alphaproteobacteria > Rhodospirillales > Magnetospirillaceae > JASLCK01. The sequence goes on from JASLCK010000314.1 coordinate 2,614, forward strand.
GCGTTCCATTTCCCAGGGTCCGGGAGTGGCCGAGACAAACACGGTCTGGCCGCGCATGACGTCCCATTCCTCGAACTTCAGGGGACGGTTATCGACGCAGGACGGCAGGCGAAAGCCGTAATCGCCCAGCACGGTCTTGCGATTGAAGTCGCCGCGGAACATGCCGCCGATCTGCGGCACGGTGACATGGCTTTCATCGACGATCACCAGGGCGTCGGCGGGCAGATATTCGAACAAAGTCGGCGGTGGTTCGCCCGGCGCGCGGCCCGTCAGATAGCGCGAATAGTTTTCGATGGATTTGCAGTGGCCGGTGGCCTCCATCATTTCCAGGTCAAAGGTGGTGCGTTCCTGAAGACGCTGGGCTTCCAGCAGCTTGCCGTTGGCGGCAAACCATTCCAGCCGCGTTTTCAGTTCTTCCTTGATGCCCTTGATGGCCCCGGTGATGGTCGGGCGCGGCGTCACATAGTGGCTGGACGGAAAGACGGTGATTTCCATCAGGCCGCAGGTCTTTTCGCCGGTCAGCGGATCGAATTCGGAAATGCTTTCCACTTCGTCGCCAAACAGGCTGATGCGCCAGGCGCGGTCTTCATAGTGGACCGGGAAAATCTCGATATTGTCGCCGCGCACGCGGAAGGTGCCGCGCTGAAACGCCTGATCGTTGCGGGTATATTGCAAGGCCACCAGCTCGCGCATCAACTCGCGCTGGTCCACTTCCTGCCCGGCTTGCAGTTTGATGGTCATACGGGCATAGGATTCCACC